>NZ_JAIQZM010000006.1 GCF_023333595.1 Argonema galeatum A003/A1 | reverse complement strand
AGGAAATCTTGCATACCCTTCATCGGGCTGCGAGAAGCCTACACCATACCTGAAAGGTTGGTGTAGGAGTATGTCACTATCCGTGTCATCTCTTACTGGCAAAGAACGACTGGTGGTATTGCCGAGATTGCTGGGAGTAGGAGTAGAAGTAGGAGGAGGAGCGATCGACTCTTGAGGAGAAGAAGATGCTCTGGGAAGCTGCGAGCAACCGCCTATAAACGTCGCCCCTGCTACCGTTAGCAGCAGCAACCGATAAATGGCTGGTGTTTTGGCAGAGAAGTTGGCCAATGTCATGGTTTTGGGGACTGTGGTATCTACTATTATGAACTTTTCTTTAAGTAGGTGAGCCTAAATAAACTGAAGACCCAGAAACCGGGTTTCTACGGGCCTGGAGTTTTACATTTAATTATGCTTGTGCTTTCAAGGATGAACGGAACCATCAGGCATAATGGCACCTCTTAGATCGGCGCTGCCTAAGTTAGTACCTGTCAAATTGGCAGCAGTTAGGTTAGCACTTCCTAGATAGGCACCTCTTAAATCGGCATCTGTCAAATTAGCATCTGTTAATTTAACATTCTCCAGTTCAGCGCTTCTCAAATCGGCTCTAGTTAAATCGGCACCTGTTAAATCAACACCCTTAAGATCCATACCGCTGAGGTTAACTTCCCTCAAATTACACCCCAAACATTGACGATTTTCTTGCAATTGTCGAATAGCATTTTCACCAGTTATAGGTTTGAGGATATGTAAAGTTGCGAGCGCACTTGTGAGGCACACAGCAAATAGCCCAAACTTGAGCAGCAAAATTCTGGTTGTTGTCTTTTTTAATTGCCTAGTGCTGTCGATCCTATCTTGTAGTTTAATAGATTGAAGCGCATTCAGAGCGATCGCTGCTTTGGGATAGCGATTTTTCAAATTAGGTGCCACCATTTTAGAAAGCCAATCTGTAAACTGGGGACTGAGATTTGGCAATAGTGGTTTAAAGTTGATGCAATAAGATTCATCGATTAAATTGCCAATATCAGATGATTTCGTCTTTGTCAACAAACAAATTAATGTAGTCCCTAAACTATACAAATCGGAAGCTTCTGTCAGTTGGCGATTAAAAATTTGTTCTGGCGGCATAAATCCCAAAGTGCCTTTAACTGCACTACTGGCACCCACTTCTTCACCCCCGATTTTAGCCAAACCAAAATCCACTAAGTAAACTTTTATTTTACTTTGACGATCGACTAAAATATTCTCTGGTTTAATATCTCTATGAAACACGGTCGGAACTTGCTGTTGCAGGTAAACTAAGACCTCTAAAAGTGCGATCGCAATTTGCTCTATCTCTTCCAGCGTAAAGTTTTGCGCCTCAGCTAAGGAGGGAGCTTTTTTATATTCTTGTACTAGACAAAATCCCGTACTTGTTTCAAAAGAATCTAAGTACTTGGGGATACTGGGTGAATTTAGCTGTTGCAAAACTTTAATTTCTTGTTGATGCGCCTTGTATTCTGACCAACTAGCTCCAATTATAGCAAATTGAAATTGTTTAATTACTACCTGCCGCTCAGTTTTTATACTGGTTGCTAAGTAAGTAACTCGACCACCAGCGCGATTATGTCCCAACAAACGCTCAACTTGATAGCCTTGTTCAATAAAATCTGGAAAATTGTTTCCAGTAGAGTAGTTTGATGCAAGGTTATTGTCTTTCTGAATACTGTCCATAGTTATTTCAACCACAGATAAACACGGATTTCAGATCTGATTGAATATTGTTTGGATAGATTATAACCTTTTCAAAGTTTTACTTTTTTGCACTAACCGCATAAATTCAGCCCGATAGCCATCTAAATCTACATCCTTTGACTCATTTGCGAGCTTCAAAATTTCATCAAAACTTGCCTTTCCTTTATACTCAGAATCGCGCAATACCATACCGAAAGCTGCAACAGCAGATGCAAATCTAAAATTAGTGGATGCGTCTTTTAGTTTCAATCCTTTATCTAATACTGGTGTTGTCAAAAGTTGAGAATTTGTCTGATTTGGTAGTTTGTAGCGTAACTTTATCTGCATCAATTCGTTATTTTGATAAGCATTGGAAGCCACCGTATTTTCTTGGTATTTCAAATAGTCAACTTTACCCAATGAAACATCACTCTTGACACCAGCAGGAATAACCTCGTAAAGAGCTGTCACTGAATGTCCTGCACCTATTTCTCCAGCATCTTTTTTATCATCGTTAAAGTCTTGATTTTGGAGGATGCGGTTTTCATATCCAACTAAACGATATCCTTGTACTTTAGCTGGATTGAATTCCACTTGAATTTTAACATCTTTGGCAACGGTGACAAGAGTTCCTCCTATCTGTTTTACCAGGACTTTATTAGCTTCGAGAATGTTATCGATATAAGCATAATTCCCGTTTCCCTTATCAGCAAGTTGTTCCATTTTGGCATCTTGCAAATTACCCATACCAAACCCAAGTAATGTCAGTAAAATTCCTTCGTTTCGTTTCTGCTCGATCAGGCGCACCAGTGCTGTATCGCTGGATATCCCCACATTAAAATCACCATCAGTTGCGATAATAATGCGATTATTGCCAGAGGGAATAAAGTTTTCTTTAGCGATTTTATAAGCTAGCTGAATTCCTTCTCCACCTGCGGTGGAACCACCCGCTTGTAACTTTTCAAGTGCATTTAAGATTTGCTCTTTCTGATTTGCAGGAGTGGGTGGTAAAACTACGCCTGCTGAACCAGCATATACAACTATAGAAACTCGGTCTTTGCTTCCCAATTCGTTGACAAGCAAACGCAAAGCTGATTTGAGTAAGGGGAGTTTGTTTGGTTCATCCATAGAACCGGAAACGTCTAACAAAAAGACAAGATTGCTGGAGGGTAAATTTTCGATAGAAATCCGTTTTGCCTGCAATCCAATCTGAACTAATTTATGAGATGGATTCCAAGGCGCTTCGGAAATTTCTGTGGTAACTGAAAATGGAGTATAGTCTTTTGGTTGTGGATAATCGTAGGTAAAGTAATTAATCATTTCTTCCAGGCGGACTGCATCTTTTGGTGGAAGTTGACCTGAGTTGATGAAGCGTCGAATATTGCTGTAAGAGGCGGTATCTACGTCGATGGAAAATGTTGAGAGGGGGCTATTTTTTACTGTTTGAAATGGATTATCATCAATGCGAGCGTATGTTTCGCCATTAGAGTCTTGTCTGGCATCTGGCTTTTGAGGTGAGGGGTCTTGAGACTGCGATCGCTTTGAAGTAGGCAATGAGGCAGGTTGTTGTGCTGGGGGTGCGGCGGCGGGTGGTGCCAGTGGAGCCTCTGATTCGGGTGGACGCGCAGATCCGCTCGGTGCAGAACTTTCCTTTGGAGAACAAGAAACTATCAGGTTTCCTAGTAAAGCAGCTATTGCTAATATGACAATGGATTTGTGTATATACTTCATAATTGAATGATACTTTTGTAAAGGATCGATCGCTATGGCAAGTCAATTTACCATCCCAAGAAAATTACACCTTATCGTGCATTATGGCAGAAGCTCGATCCTATAATGTGGTGTTTACACGGTTATAACCCAAACAAAAAGCAGTGTCTAGTCGTTGACTGTTGAAACATATCCTTACCCAAGTAAGTAATAAATTTTGTGCAGCCTGGATCTGGAAAGAAAAAAAACTAAATTAAAACTGCTAAGTAGTCTATTACATTATATGATTAACTATAATAGCAGTTAATTCTGTTAAACTCGCTCCGTATTGCATACTTTATATATTGGCCGTTAGCGGTAGAGGAAAACTCGTGGAACTTGCCCTTGAGAGTCTCTGGTGTCAGGTACTGGAACGGTTGCAGATACAATTGAGCCGCCCCACGTTTGAGACTTGGATCAAGACCGCTAATGCTGAGCAACTGGAAAATAACTGTTTGGTAATTCGCACGCCCAACCCGTTTGCTCGAAATTGGTTGCAAAAGTACTACATCAAGACGATCGCAGATGTAGTTCAGGATATTTTGGGTCATCCAGTAGAAATATACATCACAGTTGCCCAAGGGGATGAAACCTCGACAAATGGCGACGCGGGAGTCTCTTGGCCCCTAGCAGTCGAACCTAGCATCTTAGAAAATAGCGATCGCACGGAACCAGATCGGGGTCACCACTCCGATCGCCATCGGCCCAAACCAACCACATTAAACTCCAAGCACGTTTTCTCTCGGTTTGTAGTTGGGCCAAACAATCGCATGGCTCACGCCGCCTCTCTAGCAGTTGCTGAATCTCCGGGACGCGAGTTTAACCCCCTGTTTTTGTGCGGTGGCGTCGGTTTGGGAAAAACCCACCTGATGCAAGCGATCGGTCATTATCGCCTAGAAATAGCCCCCGACTCCAGAATCTTTTACGTTTCCACCGAACAATTTACCAACGATTTGATTGCAGCTATTCGCAAGGACAATATGCAAAGCTTCCACGAACATTACCGAGCTGCGGATGTTCTTTTAGTGGATGATATCCAGTTTATTGAGGGCAAGGAATACACCCAAGAGGAATTTTTCCACACCTTCAACACTTTACATGAAGCTGGCAAACAAGTCGTGATAGCATCCGATCGCCCACCCAAGCAGATTCCTGGCTTGCAAGAACGCCTCTGTTCCCGTTTTTCAATGGGATTGATTGCCGATATCCAACGTCCGGACTTGGAAACTCGGATGGCAATACTGCAAAAGAAGGCAGAGTACGAGAATATGCGACTGCCTCGCGACGTAATTGAATATATCGCCACCAACTACACCTCTAATATTCGGGAACTAGAAGGTGCTTTGATTCGCGCTGTTGCCTATATCTCGATTTCAGGACTGCCGATGACGGTGGAGAATATCGCACCAGTTTTAAACCCACCTACAGAGAAAGTGGCGACGACGCCTGATGTGATTTTGGCGGTTGTAGCTGAAGCGTATGATATTCCCATCGACGATCTCAAGGGAAACTCGCGGCGACGGGAGATCAGTCAAGCACGTCAAATCGGTATGTACCTGATGCGCCACCACACAGACCTAAGTTTGCCCAGAATTGGCGAGGAATTTGGCGGCAAAGATCACACCACGGTGATGTATAGCTGCGAAAAAGTGGCACAACTGCGAGATAGCGATCCGAATATGCCTCAAACGCTGCGCCAACTGAGCGATCGCATTAACCTCGCCACGCGATCGCAAACCAACTCTTAAAAAGTCAAAAGTCAAAAGTCAAAAGGAGAGAAAAAATTAATAAAAAGTTTTTTGCCTGTGGAAAATTTGTGGAAAATCGGATGATTTCGGTGGAAAAGTATTGTAAGTATAAATACTCTGTGGAAAAGGAATCAGTTTTTCCCCAAGTTTTCCACAGGGTAACAATTTATGAAAAGCTTAGCTGGAAAATGTTTCCGAACTTTTTCCACATTTTCCACAGGCGAAAAGTGCGATCGCACGAATTGCAACGGGAGTAGCGTCCGAGGGAGCGAATCTTGCAATACAAAAGTACTACAAACTCGTTCTAAGCTATGCTTGCCAGAGTAGTTACAAGTCAGTTACACAACTGCCAGCAAACAACCAAAAGCCATGAAATTCGTTTGTGAGCAGAATGACCTCAATACCAATCTCTCATTGGTCAGTCGTGCAGTCCCCTCTCGGCCAACACACCCAGTGCTGGCTAACGTCCTCTTGAGTGCAGATGAAAATTTGCAGCGAGTCAGCTTAACTGCATTCGACCTCAGCCTGGGAATAAAAACAAGTTTTGCAGCCCAAGTCGAAAACAGCGGTACATTAACACTACCAGCCAAGCTGCTCAACGACATCGTGTCGCGTCTGTCGAATGGCGAAATTACGATCGACGATGACGCCGGAGAATTCGTAGCCACCATAACCTCATCGTTTGGACGCTACCAAGTCCGAGGGATGGAAGCAGAAGAGTTTCCAGAACTGCCTGCAATAGAAGATGGGCAAACAATTTATCTCGCACCCGACACATTAATTGAAGGATTGCACGGTACTTTATTTGCCACCAGTGCCGACGAAACCAAGCAAGTTTTAACAGGCGTTCATCTCACTGGTAAAAAAGATGGCCTGGAATTTGCCGCCACAGACGGACATCGACTCGCAATGGTCGAAACCGTTCATCAACCCCCAGAAGATGGCGCGCATGACGATGAGCAGCTAGAAAGTGAAATAGAGCTAAACGTCACAGTTCCAGCGAGAGCCTTGCGAGAGGTAGAACGCATTTTAGGAATGCGCCAAAGCCAAAGCACAGACCAGTCTGCAAAGCCGGTTAACCTTCGCTTTGATAGCAGTCAGGTTGTGTTTGAGTGGGGCGACCAACGCCTGACTACGCGGCTGCTGGAGGGACAGTATCCCGCATACCGCCAGCTATTGCCAAACTCATTTATCAGATCTATTACCCTCGATCGCAAACAGTTTTTGAGTGCCATAGAGCGAATTTCCGTTTTAACTGACCAGAAAAACAACATTTTCAAGGCCAATCTGGACAGTGTTAACCAGAAGCTCACTTTATCGGTAGAAGCTAAAGATGTGGGCAGCGGGCAGGAGTCAATACCGATCCAGTTTATTACTGGAGAAGATATCGATATTGCTTTCAACGTTAAGTACTTGATGGAAAGCCTGAAAAACCTGAATACGCAAGAAGTCCAAATGGATCTGAACAACGGTCTGAGTCCTGTAGTGCTGAAACCGCTAGGAGGCTCGAAAGCTACCCACTTGATCATGCCAGTACAGCTACGTTAATAATTAGGGACTAGGGACTAGGGGAAGAGTGGTCAGTTGTCAGTTGTCAGTTGTCAGTTGTCAGTTGTCAGTTGAAGAAGAAGAAAGGTTACTCACTCTGCCACCCTGCCACTCTGCCACTCTCCCTAGCCCCGTTTTGACTTTTGACTTTTGACTTTTGACTTTTCTAGCCCCTTCTTCTCTATGCCTTCCCAAGTTGTCGAAATTTTATCAGCACAAGAATTGCGTCGCACGCTCACGCGCATGACCACCCAGGTGATCGAAAAAGCCCGCGACCTATCGAAACTAGGATTGGTGGGAATTCATACCAAAGGTGTTCCCCTAGCCCAGCTAATGGCTCGCCAGATTGAATTGCTCGAACAAGTAGAGGTGCCCGTGGGGGCGCTGGACATTACTTTTTATCGAGACGACCTCGATCGCATTGGCCTGCGAACGCCTGCCAAAACCGATATCCCATTCGATGTTTCTGGCAAAACTATTGTGCTGGTAGACGATGTAATCTACAAGGGAAGAACCGTTCGCGCCGCACTCAACGCAGTCATCGAGTATGGTAGACCAGAAGCGATTTGGTTGGCCGTACTCGTTGACCGGGGTCATCGAGAATTACCTATTCATCCGGATTTTACGGGCAAACAGCTGCCAACAGCTAAGGAAGAACAAGTTAGGGTTTATCTCCAGAATATTGATGGACGGGATGCCGTAGAGTTAATAAAGTCCTGAGTTTTAACTTTTGAGTTGTGAGTTATTGCTAAAATTTATATGCGGATAAAGTTATGAGTTGTAAATTATGACGGAAACTCAGGCGCGAAAGGCAGATCATCTGAGGATTTGTCTTGATGAAGATGTGCAATTTAGGCAGACTACTAATGGGCTGGAACGATATCGCTTTATTCACAGTTGTTTGCCAGAATTAAACTATGATGAAATAAACATAACTACAACTTTTTTTAACAAAAAACTGGGTGCGCCACTGCTGATATCTTCAATGACAGGTGGAACAGAACAAGCTGGGAAAATTAACTACCGTTTGGCTGAAGTGGCGCAGCATTACAAAATAGCGATGGGTGTAGGTTCCCAGCGGGTAGCGGTGGAAAATCCCTTGGTAGGCGAAACTTTTGCGGTACGAAGTATCGCGCCGGATATCCTCCTCTTTGCTAACTTGGGAGCAGTGCAACTAAATTATGAATATGGTTTGGAAGAATGTCTGCGAGTAATTGATTTATTAGAAGCAAATGCACTAATTTTGCATCTGAATCCTTTGCAGGAGTGCGTTCAAACCAAGGGAGACAAAAACTTCAGAGGATTGTTGTCAAAAATTGCTATACTTTGCAAAAAGCTGCCAGTGCCAGTGATTGCCAAAGAAGTCGGGAATGGAATCTCAGCTGCTCTAGCGCAGAAGTTAATCGATGTAGGTGTCGCTGCGATCGATGTAGCCGGTGCGGGTGGAACTTCTTGGGCTAAGGTGGAGAGCGAACGGGCAACAGATGCCCAGCAGCGACGGTTGGGAGAAACTTTTGCAGACTGGGGACTGCCAACGGCTGAGTGCATTACGAGTATTCGTGCGAATGCCCCCGATGTTCCCCTGATTGCCTCTGGGGGACTGCGTAATGGCTTAGAAGTGGCGAAGACACTTGCCCTGGGTGCCGACATAGCCGGTATGGCATGGCCGTTTCTGCACGCAGCGGCAGAATCAGAAGATGCTTTGCACGACTTGGTTAAAGTGTTAATAGCAGAAATTACTACAGTATTATTCTGCACCGGCAATGCAACGCTATCTGACCTAAAACAATCCGGATCGTTGCAGAAATTAGCATAAAAGTTAAAGGTCAGGAGTTAAAAAAACTCAAAGCTCAAAACTCAAAACTCAAAACTATTCTCATATGCGAGATTTCTTTAAACACACCTTCGCCACTGTCTTAGGTTTATTAATTTTCTTCGGTTTGGGAACAGGCGGGCTAATTTTAATGCTGATATCCGCTACCAGAGATACAGAACCACAAGTAAAAGATAAGTCGGTATTAGTTTTTGATATGTCGGTGAGAATTACGGATACAAATCCCTCATCAGGCACCGGCGATCTGATACAGAAAGCAGTATCGGGTCAAGATAATGACGAAACGATCGCCCTGCGTACCGTCCTGAATGCGATCGACGCTGCGACAAAAGATAAACGGATAGTAGCAATCTACTTAGATGCCTGTGGAGAGACAGCCGGTAAGGTTGGAGGTTTTGCAACGTTAAAAGAAGTGCGGCAGGCACTCGAAAGATTCAAAGCAGCGGGCAAAAAAATTATTGCCTATAACGTTGACTGGGATGAACCGACATATTACTTGGGCTCGGTAGCAGACACCATCGTGGTTAATCCTATGGGCATGATGGAAATGAACGGTTTGCGTTCGGAAACTATGTTCTTGGCGGGAGCATTTGAAAAATATGGGATTGGCGTTCAGGTGATCCGGGTTGGCAAGTACAAGTCTGCCGTTGAACCATTTGTACTCAAACAGATGAGTTCGGAAAACCGGGCCCAGGTTCAAAGATTGTTGGAAGATATTTGGGGCGAATTCCGTGTGTCGGTAGGGAAGAGTCGCAAATTAAGCCCGCAACAAGTGCAAGCGATCGCAGATAATCAAGGTTTGTTACAACCAGAACAAGCTCGCAAAAGCCGTCTGGTCGATAAAGTAGCTTATTTCGATGAAGTCGTCTCCGACCTCAAGCAGCTAACTGGGAATGACAAAAATGATAAATATTTCCGGCAAATTAGGCTGAGTACCTATGCCAAAGTTGCGGACAAATCGGTGCTACAAAAGCGGCAATCTCAAAACAAAATTGCTGTTGTCTACGCCGAGGGAGAAATCGTGAGCGGCGAAGGTAACATCAAGGAAGTGGGAGGCGATCGCTTAGCCAGACAACTGCGCCGTATACGGCTCGATGATGACATTAAAGCAGTAGTTCTGCGCGTCAACAGTCCCGGTGGAAGTGCTACGGCATCCGACGTAATTCAGAGAGAAGTTCGTCTGACCCGTAAGCAAAAGCCGGTAGTAGTTTCTATGGGCGATGTCGCGGCTTCTGGTGGCTACTGGATTTCCACCTATGCCAACCGGATTTTTGCCGAACCCAACACGATCACTGGTTCTATTGGCGTTTTTGGACTCCTGATGAACGTGCAAAAGTTAGCTAACGACAACGGTATCACCTGGGATGTAGTGAAAACAGGTAAATATGCCGACTCTCAAACTATCTCCCGTCCAAAAACGGCTCAAGAGCTAGCTATTTACCAAGGGTCTGTTAATCGCATTTACTATCAATTTGTGGGCAAAGTGGCAGAATCCCGCCAGCTGCCCCAGAACAAAGTGCAAGAGATTGCCCAAGGGCGAGTTTGGTCAGGTTTAGCAGCGAAAAAGATTGGCCTCGTTGATAATATTGGTGGCATAGATAGTGCTATTAATTATGCTGCAAAGATAGCAAAGCTGGGTAATGATTGGGAGTTGGAACAATATCCCAATAGTCGAAGCTTGGAAGAACGGCTCTTGAAAAACCTACTCAGCAATACGAACATCGCTAGCAAAAATGCTAACAAAACATTTCAGTTCGATCCCCTGACTCGCACCTACGAACGACTGCGGGAGGATTTAAGCATTTTGGGAACTATGAACGACCCATTAGACATTTATGCTCGTCTCCCCTTTAATTTGCGAATTGATTAAGTACATAGGAGTGGGGGAGCAGAATCTAGCCCATGTTCCCTAGAGGAACTAAGTAGGTGGGCATAATTAAACGTAAAACTCCAGGCCCTTAGAAACCCGGTAACTCCTGCTTTCACCGGGTTTCTGGATGTTCAGTTTATTTACGCTCACCTACTTAGTTCCTCGTGTAAAATCCTTTTCAGGTGGGGTAAGGTTATATTTCTTAACATACCTATGATGACATTCATCCGTTTTGTGGGCAGAATATATTAAGTCTTATCGAACAAGTAGTTTCAAAAATTGCATCTATCTATGGATAGAAAAAATAATCGCCCAACAAATACAAAACCCAATCGCTTCTGCCTTTATATTGTGGCGTGTAGTGCGATCGGTGTGGTATTGGGAGGCACTGCCAGCTGGGCAGAGAGCAATCAGTGCTGGCAAGCTGAAACGCCCTCTAGCCAATGCCTAACTGAAGATCCAGTCCTCAAAACCATTCAGGGAATGAGTACTGGTTCGATCGCAGGGGCTCTAGCTGCTATTGTGGCAACCTGGCAAATAAAGCGGCAAGAATAAACAAGGACTGGGGACTAGAAGACTCACGCAGTCAAAAGAATCATTCTTTTGACTGCGTGAGTCTTCTCAATCATTAATCAGCTAAAACCGATAGTTGCGATCGCGAACTACGGCAAAGTCAATAGTCACGATGTATCAAAAAGTTGTATGCTCTCCTAATATCAGTTATCGATAGCTAAAAAGAGCAGTTTTTGCTGTTTGATTGCAGGAAAGATGCCGATAAATGACTCTGGTGCGCTACTAGCTATCGAACCGCTAGGAACAAACATCCTTTAAGAACACAGGCACCATGACCAAATTTTTGGGGGCCGCTTTCAGACTGAGTTCAGTTATTGTGGGATTTACCTTGTTGGTAGGCAGTAGCGCTTTTGCTGCCGAGGAAGCTACTGTTGAAGCAGATGCCTACGAGACAAATGCAGACACCACCAGGATTACTGTCCCCGAACTTGTTAAGCAAGACTTACAACAGAAGCATCCTTTAGCTCAGGTGACTTCTGTTTCTCAGCTTGAGGATGTGCAACCAACAGACTGGGCTTTTCAAGCTTTGCAGTCTCTGATAGAGCGGTATGGTGTAATTGTTGGCTATCCAGACGGTACATTCCGTGGGAATCGAGCCATGACACGCTATGAATTTGCTGCTGCTCTGAATGCAGCTTTGGTTCGCATCAATGAGATAATAGATGCAGGCTTAGCCGATCGAGTACGAGAGGAAGATTTAACGAGTTTGCAGCGTTTGCGATCGGATTTTGCTTTGGAACTGGCGACTGTGCGGAATAGGGTAGACACGCTAGAAGCAAGCACGGCACGGTTGGAGGCGACCCAGTTTTCCACTACAACCAAGCTAAACGGCACCGTAACTTGGAATATAGCCGCAGCTAGTGCTGGTGGAGATGTAAAAGTTGAAAGAATCGATCCGCAAGATGCTTTTAGTGCAGCTAGGCGGGGGGCAGATGGACAGCCGATCGTTACTAGGGTAGCGAACGATCCCAACGTGACTTTTAGTTATATTACTGGCTTGTTTCTCACGACTTCCTTTACAGGTAAGGATTCTTTGGTAACGACTTTGGCGGCAGGTAATGGTAACTCGCCTGCGAATGTTTACACCTCGGCAGGCTTATTCAATACATTTGGTGTTCCCGGTTCCGATTTTACTCCTACTACGATCGCCAGCCAGCTCGCCTTACTAGAAACGTTTTACTCCTTCCCACTGAATGATTCCCTGCAAGTGGTCGTCGGGCCAAAGTTTTTCTGGCTGCGCTACTTTGACACCAACGCTTTCACATCCATCTTTAACAAAGGTGCTGGTGGCTTTAACACCTTTGGCAGCACCTTGGCTCAAGACTTAGGACGGACTACAGGCGCTGTCTTACTTTGGCGTTTTAACGAAGAGTTGGAATTCCGTGTAGGTTATACCACAAATGCCGATGGAGCCAACCCAAACAGAGGCTTATTTAATGGTTCCCGCGCCCTCACGTCTCAGTTGACCTACTCACCTAACTCCAATATTAATCTGAGATTACTATACGACCATTCAAAAATTGAGCCAGTTGATGGACAAATTAGAACTAGACCGATCGTTGGGGTAGCGGATGACGGCTTCGGCGGTGCGTTGGAAAATGCTACAGGTAACGTTTTTGAAGCTAATTTTGATTGGTTGGTTACTCCGAAGTTTGGTGTCTTCGGGCGCTATTCCTACGCCAGTACCCACTTAAACCCCGCGAGAGATAGTATGGAAAGCGGGAATATCAGGGCGCAGTCTGTTCAAATCGGGGTAGCTTTCCCCGATCTCGGTAAAAGAGGAGCATTGGCGACACTATCTTATGTCATACCGTTTGATGTCTTAGAAGGCCGTCAATTTCTCGTCTCTGGAGGCGGTGATGGCGGCACGCAATACGACATTGAAGCGACTTACTATTTCCCCGTGACCGATAACATTGCGATTATTCCAACCTTTTACATGACTGGGAACCCCAACAACTTTAATGACAACCCGACTGTCTTCTCTGGGGCTGTGCGGACGGAGTTCAACTTCTAACTCAAGTTGCTCATTACTTCGATTGGGTACGTAGTTGCGCTTTAGCGCTCTTATAACGCTAAAGCGCAACCAATACCTGTTTCTACCAGCCTTAATGATATAGCTAGGGGCTAGAGAAAGCCAGATTTCCCCCCAAAGTTGGGGGGTTAGGGGGGCAAAAAAGTTGGGGGGTTAGGGGGGCAAAAAATGGTTGTAACCTCGCACGGTACACAGCGGTTAGCGGTTTCCACCAACCGCTAACTGCTCATTGCCATATTTGAAGATTTGATGTTAAAATAAGTGAATACACTGAGTAAATACAAAAACAACACTCTTCGCCACGTATATTAATAAGTAAATTTAATCGTTGGCTGAAAAATACTGGCAGGGGTTTTAGGCAAAATTACGGTTAGAGGAGAATAAAAATATGAATCTGAGAATTCTAGCTACTACAGTACTGCTGAGCGCAACCCTTGGTTTTGGTTTGGTAACTACCGTTAACGCTGAAGATCGTCCGCAGGTTCAACAGTTGCTGCAAACCAGACAAGGCGCGGGATTGAACCTAAGTGGTGTTAACCTCAGTGGTGCTGACTTGGCAAACGTCGATCTCAGGGGTGCCAATCTCAATGGTGCCAACCTCAGTGGTGCCAACCTCAGTGGTGCCAACCTCAATGGTGCCAACCTCAGCGATGCCAACCTCAAGGCTGCCAATCTGGATGGTGCTAATCTATCCGTCGCCAATCTAGTTAATGCCAACTTTAATGAAGCCACTTTGATTGGAGCTAATTTGAATTCAGCTAACCTCAAAGGCGCTGACATGATTAGCGCCAACTTAAGAGATGCCGATTTGTTTAGAGCCAATCTCAATGCAGCCAACCTCAGAGGTGCCAACCTGTTTAAGGCAAATCTGAATGCTGCCAATCTGTTTGGAGCCAACTTGTATGGCGTCAGAGGTGCCAATTTGACTAATGCAGCCGGACTGCCTCGCTAGCTACACAAGGAGAATTTCTCCCCTCCCCGTAGACGGGGAGGGGTTGGGGGTGGGGTTCTACTTGCATTAAGCCAGGGGTTTTTGCTAGTAGCGTCGGGTGTTTTACAAGATACCCATCGGTAAAGCCACAAAATTAAGTATTTTCTTGGTTGCACATTTTTCGCTTTGCTGCTCGATCGCAAAACTGATTGCGATCGAAAAGTTATGCAACAAATAATTTCGCTGATGATAGCGGAGGGCTGAGTTTGGGAAAACTAGATCTCAAACCAGGAGTATAAAAGCGAAAAATATGAAAGTCAGCACTTTAGTTAGTCTAGCACTACCACTCACAATAAGTTTTGCGACTGCGGTTAAAGCTGAAAATCCCCTTCACGTTAAACGTTTACTGGAAACTAAACAATGCCAGAATTGCGATTTAAGTGGCGCGGATCTGCTGGGTGCGGATCTAAGTAAAGCTGACTTGAGAGGGGCAAATTTGAGTAATGCTAAGCTGGGTGGCGCTAACTTATTTAATGCCAATTTATCTAATACTAATTTAGAGAATGCTAATTTGATTAATGCTAACTTATTTGATGCCGCCCTAGTAAGTGCAAACTTGAGTAATGCTGATTTGAGTAATGCCAATCTAAGTTCGGTTAATTTAACTGGGGCTAATTTAAACGGTGCTAATTTAAGTAACGCTAATCTTGGTGTTGCCAATTTGATTGATGCTAATTTAACTAATGCCAATCTGACTGGGGCTAATTTGATGGATGCCAATCTAAATGGTGCTAGTTTGCATCAGGCTAATCTGGTGGGTGCGAATCTGAATAATGGTAACTCGCGTGAAGCTAATGTGGCAGGTGGTATCCGCATCAATTGGTCTGATTTAATAGGAGTTAAGAAATCCAGTTTGCGATAGCTGTGAGGTATCTATTTGCTTGGGTGCATCTATTACGATTTCCAATTTGAGATGGTTGATTTGTATAGAATTATAGTCTACTTTAGCTGATATCTTGCACCTGCTTTCCTCACTCGCCTGCGATTTGAATCGCAGGCTAATAGCGAAAGTCCACTAAAGTGGACTAAGAAGGTTTTTCAGTCCACTTTAGTGGTTGTGTAGGGGCACGGAATAATTAATCTTATTCCTGTAACCAAAATATCCCGGACGCTTGAGTGGTTGTGTAGGGGCACGGCATAATTAACCTTTTTCCTGTAACCAAAATATCCCGGACGCCGTGCCCCTACTTTGACGGATGCAGTAGAATAAGTAATCAATTATTGCTCGAATTTAGACATGGAACCTATAACTATACTTACCGCGATCGCAACCGTACTCGCAACCAAAGCCATCGAAAAAACGGGAGAAAACCTGGGAGATGCTGTAACGGGAAGGGTTCGCCAGTTTTGGTCATTGCTGAAGCACGAGTCTCCAGATACGGCGATCGCGATCGAACTTGCGCCAGAGCAACCTTTGGATTACGATCGAGTAATGTGGGAAGTGCAGTCAATAAGCGATCGTAATGACGAACTGAAACAAATATTAACGGAATTGGCAGCAGCAGCACAGGCAGATCCAAATCCCACACTTGCACAATATCGCCAAGCGGTAGCAGATACGCTGCAATCTCAACAACCAACTGTCCAAAACTTGGCTAAATTGGCAGAGAAAATCAATAATCTTAATCAGGCTCAAACGATTAACATTACTCAACACAACACCTTTTGACTGGAGTCGCCCTCTGGGAACGGGGCAAAGTCAATTCCCGACAAGACACCGCTACAGGTTGACTGGCGCGATATCTGCAACCAAGTTTTAGCAACACAACAACTCCGCCGCCAAGCAACAGCACAACAATATGAATTAAATATTTACGTCCCCTTGGGATTAATGGAACGTCCCAAAACACCAAACCCCATACCAAACCCCACTGGCGAAGAGTCACGCCAGAAAGAACCAGAACTGCAAATCGTCCAAACTTATAAAGATGATGCTTTTTTTCTGAAAGTTATTGCCGAAAATCACACGGAAAAACGCAAGCATATTGCGATTATTGGCGAACCGGGTGCGGGAAAAACTACGCTGTTAGGAGAACTAGCAGATAGATTATGTAGGGGCGGGTTTGTAGATAACCCTTGTCACCCACAAACATCTGAAATAAACCCGCCCTTACCGTCACATACGCCTCACGAAACACAAACAACTCAGGGCGGGTTTTTAACAGATACCTCTTGTCATCCGCAAACATCTCGGATAAACCCGCCCCTACCGTCACATAACGAAAATTTTCCAATTTGTATTCGATTGGCAGATTTACGTTCTAGCACAATTGCCGATTATTTACTCAATAATTGGCTTTCAAAAGCGCTGCAATTTATCGATTATGATGCCGAAAATGTCACGCCAGAAATCAGAAAAGAATTCAAGCAACTATTCGCAGCAGGTAAAGTATGCTTGCTGTTGGATGGGGTGGATGAAATGGCGGCGACTTCCCCTATCGAGGCGTTGGCGACAATTCGGGAACAACTGACAGACTGGGTGGGTAAGGCGCGGGTGGTGCTAACTTGTCGATTGAATGTTTGGGATGCGGCGATTAGCAATACCCTGACGGATTTTGATACATATAAAACATTGGAATTTGAACCGGATGATGTGGATGAGTTTATTCGCCAGTGGTTTGAAGAGGCGAGTCAGGATGAGAAACGGCGCAATTCTGTCGGCCCCCCTAACCCCCCAATCCTGGGGGGAACATCTAGCCCCCCTAACCCCCCAATCCTGGGGGGAACATCTAGCCCCCCTCTTCCTCTTTCTCCCCCCAAAGTTGGGGGGTTAGGGGGGGCCAACCCGGTTGGTAGCAATGAAACTTTTTGGCGAGAACAGGGAAAACGCTTAACAAGACAGTTAAAAGAACCGGGAAAAGAGCGAATCAAAGAACTGGTACGCAATCCCCTGCGGTTGTCGATGTTGTGTCAGTCTTGGTGCGTACCCGAACAGGAATTGCCGGAAACGAAGGCGGCACTTTATGAGCAATTTACCACTTATTTTTTTGAGTGGAAACAAGAGGAATTCTCGAAGAAACAGCGATTATTAAACCAGAGGGATAAAAAACAGATTCAACAAGCTTTGGCAAAGTTGGCTTTAGCGGCAATGTCAAGCGTTAATCGGTTTCGGATTGAGCAAGATTTTGCCATTGAGCAGATGGAGGAGGTGTGGTTTAATTTAGCTGATGAATTGGGATGGTTGGTTTTAGTTGACAGGGATTCCCGCACGAAAAAGCCTGTTTACGCTTTCTTCCATCCGACGTTTCAGGAATATTTCGCCGCTTGTGCAATTGGGGATTGGCACTTTTTCTTACTTCACAAAATTCCCCCTGTTTCTGATTGCAGTTACCGCATTTTTGAGAGGCAGTGGCGAGAGGTAATTTTGCTGTGGTTGGGGCGTGGAGATATTGCGGATGAGGAGAAGGAGGAGTTTGTTGAGAGTTTAATGACCTTTAAAACGGGTTGTTATGGAAATTCATATTGGTATCGTAGTTATTTTCTTGCTGCTGCTGGGATTAATGAGTTTAAGTCTAAAAAATCTCAAGAGATTGTCAAAAACGTTTTGAATTGGATTTGTGTAGAAGAAATACAATCAACGACATACTTTGATTATATTGCAATAGAAAATATCGCAAGAGAAGCAATACAAATTTTACCAGAGACAGATAGGACAATGGCAATTTCAGTTCTAGTGGAACTGCTGAAAAATAGTAGCAGTGAACCTGTCTGTTGGTTCGCAGCATATAGTTTAGGTAAAATTAACCCCAGTAATCTAGAGTCGATTAACTACTTTGTCAATTTACTAGAAAAATCTGAAGATGAAAATACTGGCCTTATAGCAGCTTATATTTTGAGTGAAATTAACCCCGGTAATCCAGAAGCAATTAGATATTGTATCAAGGTACTAGAAAACAGTTCTGATGAATCTATCCAAAAAATGGCTGCCTCTTGCTTAGGCGAAATTGCCAGAAATAATCAACAAGCAATCTTAGCTTTAGTTAAGCTACTGACAACTGCTCAAGATGAGTATACCTTCTGGCGAATTGCTGAGAAATTGGGAAAAGTTGGCAGGGGTAATGAAGAAGCAATCAATATTTTATGTAACCGCTTGAGAACTACTAATAATGAAAATGAATACGATCGTTGGAAATTAGCTTATAGCTTGGGTGAAATTGAACCTAAGAATAAACAGGCAGTTGCCACTTTAGTTAATATATTGGAAACTACCAAAGATGAATATATCTGTGATGTAGTAGCCTATAGCTTGGGTATCATTGACCCTGGCAACCCAAAAGCCATCAACGCTGTAATAAAGCAGCTAGAACTCACTAAAACTAAAAAGCAAAATATCTTTAATAAAGCATCTGTAAGTCTTAGCGTAATTGGCAGAAATAACCAACACGCAATTTCCTACTTTAGGAATTTACTAGCCAATTCTCAGGACGAATATATTTTGAGATCGGCAGCCTGTAGTTTAGGTAACGTCGATTTTGGGAATCCAGAGGCGATTGATATTTTAATAAAATTGATACAAAATACGAAGGATGCAGATATCCGTAGAGGAGCAACTGAGGATCTGGGTGAAGTCGGCATAGGTAATCAACAAGCGATTGCAGCTTTAGTTAATTTATTGGATACCACTAAAGATAAATCGCTCCAAAGGCAAGCAATTAATAGTTTAGAGCAAATCATCACCAATGATGAACAACGAGAATGTGTAGTTATTTCCCTCAAACTCCACCTTAATAATGAAACATACGAAAACAATTTTGACTTCTTTGAAAAATGTTACAAACACTTTTGGGAGATTGCCCAAAATCTGCCCTACCCCGACTTCTATCAAGCTTGGCACCAAGACACCCTTACCAACACCGCAACAGCAAACCTCAACATAGCAAACTTACCCCAAGTCCTTGCGGAAGCTATTAACAATCAACCCGAATTATGCAGCAAAGTAAAGCTAATTTGTATTGACACACACCAATTCATCGACCCCGAAAACCCCGCCCCAGAAATTTACGACCAGATGCTAAATCAAAATTGTCCAGAGTGGCAGAATGGGTATCCAGAAACAATGCAAAAACTCAAACTTTATTGGAATTACCTGCGCCGCATTAACGAAAATCCCCTGTTTTTCATCTGCTACGATTCCACAGCACTCACAGCCACACCCACAGGATTTAGCCTTCCCTTTCTGACAGCATTGAGCAAATTTGATGGCGCGATTTGTGTGGTGACATCTCCCCCCAACTCCCTCTCCGCAACGGAGAGGGGGAGTAATAATAATTCCCCTTCCTCCGTTGCGGGGGAAGGGGTTAGGGGATGGGGGTGTTTGCAAACTTTTTCACCGAGTCAACCGAATTTAATTGCAGATATTGTCGGTTGGATGAGAGAGAAAATGATAGAAAATTTGTAGGGGCTGGAGGGACATTTGCTTGCTAAAATTAAATCAAAAACCACTGATTAATTTGAGCGACTTTGCTTTGGACAAACTTCAAAAGCTAACTGAGAACCATAGAAACAAACATCAAATTCAGAAAAGAAATTCAAATATCCTAAAATCACAGGAACATCATTAGCTCGCGTCCATGCAAAAGCAAAGTTTACCGGATGAAATCGACCAATTGTAGATGATATAAGCAATCCACGCGCTTCCAATCTAGCCAGATTACCAGCTAAAGGAATCGAAAGTGTTTGCTCCTCCCAAACTACTCCCAATTCCAAGCCGATTTCATAAGGCAAAACATTTACTGTAGATCCGGTATCCAACAATGCTAATACTTCCAAAGAACGACCTTGATAAGTAAGCATTAGCGGTAGATATGGAACCCAGTAAGATACACCAAACTCATCAAATTTTTGAATAAAAGGGAATCTTTGTCCATCACACATTATTTGCTCTTTTGTCTTCCTCTAGCAATTTTGCTAATGTATGGGCAGCTTCAAACGAATTATACAGGGTGACGCTAGCAAAAGTTGGTTTTTGCTGTGCTGCCTCTTCTTCTTTCGCTAATTCCAATGCCAAAAACTCGATCGCCCGTAACTTGTCAGCACGGGGTAATTCTTGTAACTTTGGTAATAATTCAGTCAAAATCATTGAATTAAGTATTTAAGTAGATATAAGATAAGATTATAACGCCCACAAGCTAAAAGATCAACTACTTAACCGAATATCCGATATAATTAAACTAATAGCTCAAGTTGCTCGTTACTTGCACGCTGGGTATGTTGTTGCGCTTTAGCGCTTTTATAGGAACTTGGATAAGAGCGCTAAAGCGCAACAACGTACCTAATACCAGCCTCGATTATATAACTAGCAACTTGCGTTATATGAGGAATATTGAACACGCATTTTAGATAAGTTGTTGCGCTTTAGCGCTAAAGCGCAACAACTTACCTTTGTACGATCGGGCCTTCTCCTTATCGGCAAGACCTCAGATAACTGCCAGATACATAACCACGCGCTGGGCCAGTGATTCGTACCCAACCATTAGACCGATACCCGGTAATCCAGACACGAGTTCCGCCGTACAATTTGCCAACAATACGACCACCAGGAACGCTGCGGACATTCAACCGACCGCCATTTGTACTAACGCGCCGACAACTTGTCCCAGCGCTAGCAATCTCATATCCACCTCGGTTATAATATGTAGTTACTTCACTCTCATAACGAACGCTGCGAGCAACTACTGAACTAGCATTCGCCGCAGATGGAAAACTAAACCCAGTCATGCCAACGGATAATAAGGCCATGACAGCCATAGATTTTAAGGCTTTCAACACTTTCATCTCGCAAATTCCTTCTCTACGTAAAAGAGTTAGATTGAAACATTCATTGCGCTTACTTTTCCACAGCTTACGCATTAGAAACAGGATGGTTTTGGAAAAAATCTTAGTTTTGGCTAACCTTGTAGAAAAACCGGATTTCTACAAGACTGTTGCGTAAGTCTTATTTTTATTCTGCGAAATGCGATCGCGCTTTGACAGTACCCCCGCAGGGTAGTCTTGCAGTAGCTACCGAACATATAGTAAAGTACTGAGTGGGCAGTGTTGACGCCCATCAGAAAACTTCTCAGGTATGTAGTTGTGCTTCAGCACTATCTTAAAGAGCGCTGAAGCGCAACTACATACCAAATATTTAACTACCAGTAATAGGTGATGCGTTTTTAGCTTGTAGGGAGTTAAAATGTAATTTACTCAGCACTCAGCACTCAGCACTCAGCACTTTATGGCGAGTCCTCGCGTTCTCTCTGGCGTCCAACCAACTGGCAATCTTCACCTGGGTAACTACCTGGGAGCAATTCGTAACTGGGTGGAAGGACAAAGCCAGTACGAAAATTACTTCTGCGTGGTAGATTTGCACGCGATTACAGCACCTCACGATCCAACCGCGTTAGCGGAAAATACTTATAAAATCGCTGCTTTCTATTTAGCTTGTGGCATCGATCTGCAATATTCCACTATCTTTGTACAATCCCATGTTTCGGCTCACAGCGAACTGAGTTGGCTGCTCAATTGCATCACACCGATTAACTGGCTAGAAGATATGATCCAGTTTAAAGAAAAAGCAGTTAAGCAGGGAGAAAATGTCAATACTGGTTTGCTAGATTACCCGGTGCTGATGGCGGCGGATATCTTGCTATACCAAGCTGATAAAGTGCCGGTAGGCGAAGATCAAAAGCAACACTTGGAACTCACGCGCGATATTGCCAATCGCTTTAACCATCAATTCGGTAAGGGGCAAAAAATCCTAAAATTGCCTGATCCCCTGATTCGGGCAGAAGGCGCTAGAGTAATGAGTCTGACTGATGGAACTCGCAAAATGTCTAAGTCCGACCCTTCAGATCAAAGTCGGATTAATCTGCTAGACACACCAGAGGAAATCCAATACAAGATTAAACGCTGTAAGACAGATCCCATTCGCGGTTTGACATTTGATGACTCGTCACGACCGGAAAGCCGGAATCTGTTAACTTTGTATATGATTCTTTCTGGTAAAACGAAGGAAGAAGCAGCGGCAGAGTGTGCGGATATGGGTTGGGGTCAATTTAAGCCTTTGCTGACAGAAACGACGATTTCTGCACTCAAACCGATCCAGGAAAAGTATCAGGCAATAATGAATGAAAAGAGTTATCTGGAGTCGGTGTTGCGTGAGGGAAGACACAAGGCGGAAGCGATCGCAAACCAAACCCTAGCCCAAGTCAAAGCCGCGCTGGGTTTTTCCGTGCCATTGTAACGGAATAAGTGGACGGAAGTATTAAGGATGAAGGATAAAGGATTAAGGCTAAATCCCAAACTTTATCTTTCATCGTTCATTCATCAGACTCATGCTCAACATCCAATACCCAAAACTCTTGACCTCTTTCCGCGCCGCAGTACAAGCTGGTGAATTTCTAATCACCGCAGAAGTCGCGCCACCCAAGGGAGGCGACCCAATCCAGATGGTAAAAATGGCGCAACTGCTCAAAAAGAGAGTTCATGCTATCAATATTACCGATGGCAGCAGAGCGGTGTTGCGGATGTCTCCCCTGGCGGCGTCGGTAATTTTGCTGCAACAAGGGATTGAGCCAATTTGTCAAGTAGCTTGTCGCGATCGCAATCGCATCGGACTGCAAGCCGATCTCATGGGTGCCCACGCCTTGGGTATCCGCAACATCCTAGCCCTGACTGGCGATCCCGTCAAAGCTGGGGATCATCCCGACTGCAAAGGCGTGTTCGACTTGGAATCGGTGCGTCTGCTGCAAGCGATCGACAAAATGAATCGCGGCTTGGATTGGAACGAAAAACCCCTCACAGATGGCGCTACCGACTTATTTGTCGGTGCAGCAGTCGATCCCCAATTGGCGAGTTGGTCGGGCTTGCAAAGCCGCTTTGAGCGCAAGTTACAAGCTGGGGCGCAGTTTTTCCAAAGCCAGCTAATTACCGACTTCGATCGCCTAGAAAAATTTATGACTCAAATAGCCGCAGGCACAAATAAGCCGATTTTAGCGGGGATTTTTCTGCTCAAATCCGCTAAAAACGCCGAATTTATCAATCGGTGCGTCCCTGGAGTCAACATTCCCCAGCACATTATCGATCGTTTGGCAAGTGCAACAGATCCGTTAGAGGAAGGAATTGCGATCGCAGCCGAACAAGTCAAATTAGCACGCCAAATCTGTCAAGGCGTCCACATGATGGCAGTCAAGCGCGAAGATTTGATTCCCCAAATCCTCGATCTGGCTGGAATTCCACCAATAACTAATTAGTTAATATCGAAGTAAAAGTATGATTGAGCTAGTAACTAACTACAGTAGGTAAAAAGAGCTATGGCTTTAGAACCCTGTAAAGAGTGCGGGACTTTAAACAGCACAGAAGCAGAAATTTGTCTTGCTTGTGAATATCCAACTAAAGGCCGGGTTCGGTCAAATTGGTTCAAGTGGATTGCTATTTGTCTCACTTTGCTGTTTGGTCTGCCTATTATCATAGAAGCGATCCAAGTGGCTAACAGACAGATAAACCCTCAACCATCGCCGCCTTCTAGAATACCTATTCAGTAATACCAGAAACCGGGAATATGCGAGTGGCAACTAAATATCGACCTTGACAACCAAAGAAACCCGGTTTCTGATCGCCCCAGAAAGAATACTGAATCGGTGTTCTAGGAGGGGGACATCTGAATAAGCTATAAGTAGGATGGGCACCACCCACCTTACTTAGCCATCTAATTACCAAAAAATAACTATGGAACTTAAAAGCTTTCGATCTTTTTTTACAAAACTGAAAACGAAAACAATTTTACTCTTGTTTATTTTTGCCTTAGCTATCAGTACCACTGCGGCAGAATTACAAGTAGAAACACCAACAGGTTTTGAAACAGATTTGCTCCCATTTAGGAGCATTACCTATGCTGGGGAATGTCCTGGGATCGGCTTCATACCAGAACAACTGAAAGCTCGATTCAAATCTAGCTCAACCACACCAGCACCGGGGAGAAAAGTAAAAATCATGAATGTGACTGAGGGAATGGATGACGAGCCCTATCCTTATACAAATAGAAAATATGATAAAGGTAAATATTCAGAAAGATTCGATATGTCGATCGCTAAGAAACATCGCACTCGTAGCTTTTCAGTGATAGAAGGAGACAACGAGTTTAAGTATGAAGTTTCTGAGAATAACGCCATTATTGAACAAGACTCTTTTACCGCCAAAGTGGTAATTAACGATGGGGGAGTTGTGGAACGAAATCAGGTTTGTACCAGTAGGTTGGAATGTGATGGTTCTGGAGAAAACCGCAAATGTCGCACTGTCAGATCTTGCTCATGTTCTTAATAGTAACGCGGGTTAAAGGAGAAACTGCCAGTGACCAACTCAGAGACGCCAAACCAAACAACCAGTAAGACACTAGATACTTGCATTTCGGAAGTAACGGTTTATAGCGATCGCGCACGAGTGACGCGGCGATGTGCTGTAGAACTAAACGGCGCAGAACGTCAACTGATAATTACAGGATTGCCAGTAATTCTTGAACCAGAATCAGTGCGAGTGACAGGTGAAGGTACAGTAGCAGTGCGACTATTGGCAGTAAGGACCGATCGCATCTATGCCACTGAACCCGTCGCCGAAAAAGTAGCCCAGCTAACTCAGCAAATTCAGGAAATAGAGGAGCAAAAACGCACTATCAAAGATGTTTTATCATCTTTGCAATTACAACATAAATTTATCCAAGAATTGAGCGAAAAGTCAGTCGATCGCTTTTCCAGAGGACTTGCACAACAACAAGTTGGACTGAATGAAACTAGCGAATTACTAAACTTTTTAGGTCAGCATTACAGCAACTATGCCACGACAATTGCCCAGCGCGAAAAGGAACAGCACCAGTTAGAAAAACAAATCCAAGTACTTCGCCAACAATTGCAGCAAGTGCAAACACCTCTTCCTCAAGAAAGTTTTAGCATAATTGTTGCGATCGAGCCATCTGGCGCTGGTAATTTCGAGTTAGAACTTTCCTACCTTGTTACTGATGCCAGATGGACTCCTTTGTACGATTTGCGAGTCAATACTACAGCAGAAAGATTGAATCTTAGCTATTTAGCTGAAGTTAAGCAAAACACTGGCGAAGATTGGTTTGGTGTTTCCCTCACTCTTTCTACAGCTAAACCAGGTTTGGGAACTCTGCCGCCAAAGCTTAACCCTTGGTACATAGATGTACAAAATCCATCTTATAATGCGCCTCAGTTTCTAGTAACAGGAGTGCGGCGACGACGTAAGGTGACGGCTGAAAATCAGTTAAGGGCTTATGAAGTTGATACTTTTGGGGACGACGACTACGAAGGCGCACTTTTAGATGAGAGTCAAAAACGTGCGGAAGAGTCAATATCACCACCTAGAGTACAAGCTGAAACTGTAACAGCAGTTACTTCCACATCTGGCGGTACAGTTACATTTGAAATAGGCGGTAACAGCGATATTCCCAGCGATGGAACACCGCACAAAATTACGATCTTCAACGATAACTATCCTTGCCGAAAAGAATATGTCGCCATGCCGAGCTTGGTTAGTTTTTCTTACTTACAAGCGAATGTTACTAATCCGGCGACTGGTGCCACCCTGTTACCGGGAAAAGCTAATATTTTCCGCGACAACACTTTTGTCGGCACAACCCAACTAGAAAACGTTTCACCCGGTCAAGATTTCACAATTAATTTAGGCATTGACGAGGGGTTAAAGATTGAACGTGAATTGGTGGAACGAAAGGTAGACAAGAAGATAATTTTCGATCGCCGTCGCACGACTTACGCATATCGGTTAAAGATTGCCAACTTACAAGAGCAAGAAACCACTTTAAAACTGACGGAACAATTGCCAGTTAGTCGGAACGAACAACTTAAGGTGCATTTAACGCAAACTAATCCTAAAATTCAACAAGGTGAGATGGGTTTGCTGGAATGGTCGCTAACTCTACCGCCGCAGTCAAAACAGGAAATATATTATCAATTTACAGTTGAGCATTCCCCTTCCTTGACTGTAGCTGGTTTGGATGTTTAATTCCAATTACCAATCATCGTGTAACCAGACCAAAAGTAAGGATGAGATAGATTAATATCACCACTGGTTGCAAGTTCTGGGGGAAGAGAGACGCGACGATTGTCCGATAATATTAACTGTCCATTCTCCAACCTAACTTGTCCTTTCAGCATACCTAACTGAGCATCTCTCAAAGCCTCAGTTTTTATCGGTGCCGTCCGTAATTTATGATAAAATTCCGTCATCAGTGCTAGCGAACCTTCATCGCTGGCATACCACAGACTTCCCACAGCAGTTTTCACACCCGCCTGAACCGCCAAACCAGCAAATCCCAGTTCTGCTTGTTCGTTTCCCAATGCAGTTCTACAAGCACTCAAAACAAGCATCTCTACTTTTGGAGCTTTATTCCACGCCAACTTTCGCGAAAAGTTTTGCAATTGATCCAATTTGAGTTTAGAATTCCAGAATTGGATGTAAGATTCACTTACTTTTCCAGATCTAAATTCTGCATGAGTCGCTATGTGGATAATTTCAAAATGTTGTTGACGACTGAGAGATTGGAGTTTTTCCAATGTTGATTCTTCATTCAAAAATGCCTGACCACGCCAAAGAATATTAGCTAAGGTAGGAACTTCCACAGCTACCGCCGGTAAAGGAGACTGATCCTGGGTACTCTTGGATATTCCCATTGCCAACATTTGGGAGTTGGCGATCCGAATGTAACGGGTATCCGTGAGGCTAAAGCTAGGGATTAAAGCGACATTATATTGCTCGATCAGAAACTGTTGACCATTGTTGAAAGCAGCTACTGGAACCGATCGCAAACCAGCATCCATTGAAAATATCAAGCTATCTATTTTGTTAGCAGCCAAATCTGATTGTACGGGAGCAATAATCCATTGATAAAACTGTTTGGCAAAATTACGGTAATCGTTACTCAGGATTGGATCGGTTACTCCAGATCGAAATTCTTTGGCAACTGTTTGGAGGCGTTTGCGGTTTGCTTCGGGAACACTCTTGCGAATGAAGAGGGTTGGATTATTATTTTGTTTGCTACCAACTATTGCCGGGACAAACCTCACCCCCCTAACCCCCCTCTCCGACCTCGGAGAGGGGGGAAAATACTCCCCTCCCTGTTGCGGGGAGGGGTTGGGGGTGGGGTTCCCCTGTCCCAGCTTAGACTGGTAGCCATTTTGTTTAAATGATGCCTTAGTACAAGGTGTAGAATTGGGTATAATGAGTAATAATTCCAGTTGTTTTTCCAGGGATACCACGTAAAGTAGCGCCGCTTTTTTCCCTGTTGTTTCAGCTAAATTGCATAAAGTCTGAGATATCTGTTCAGGAGAAGCAGTTTTACCAAAAAAGTTTGTCCCGAAGTATTTGCCAAATTCTACTGCTTGAAGTTCTTCAAACATCTGCACTGCCCGATCGAAGCTGGCTTGTTGGAAATTTTGCTCAAAAGCAGTGCGATCGATCTTTATATCACTCAGCGAACTTTGTGGGGATTCTGGTTTGACTTCAACTGGTTGAGGATTAATTTCTTGTGGATTAGGAACTGTGGTATTTGACTGAGTACCTGATTGGTTAAGTCCTGGTTTGACGGCAATAAAAATCCAACCAATTGTCAAAACAAAAATTAACGAAAATTTAATTATTTTCTTCATTGTTTATTGCTACTCCAGTTTCCAGTCTCCAGTCTTTAAAAAGAGATTAAATATCCAACTCCTAATATAAATCTGCTTCCGTCACCAGCCTTGCCAGTAATATCAGTCACTCCTGGTGTAATAACCAAAGGAATATCGCGGAACGGTACAACAGATAATCCGATCGTCAAATCTTGACCTGTCCATTCTGCTATTAAATTTACAGGTTCGGCGACTCGCACCGCCAAACTGCCAAAAAAGCCAACTGAATCATTATCTTCGTTAATATTAGATTCCGAACGAAATTGCCCGCTGCCAACGCCAGCAGAAATATAAAGCTGACTAAAGGGCCGATCGACTCGGTTTTGCAGGCGAAATCTTTTTGTGACCACACCATAAAAACTTGTACCGCTATCGGTAAGACCCCAGTCGATCGCATTTAGCACTCCCACAGCAACTGCAAAATCCTTAGGTAACTGTCGGTGAAGCTTAAAGCTGAGAGTACCATCTTCTGCGGTATCTAAGTCAGTAACTGACACACCAACATCTAAGCCGATCGCTTTTTGAGCATCACCCAACCCGATCCCAACACCGAAAACCCCATCCGCCTCGTTAGTAAAGCGAGTTCTTTCTTGTAAACCCGCACCAACACTAATATTACCCCAAGATTTCCCATAAGCTGAGGGCGTTATCACCGTAATATTCGGGGCTGTACCGTATCTACGTGCCTCTGAGGGCACCAATGGCAGGTTTTGCGGTTGAAAAGGCGTTTCTTCAGGTGTAGAAGGCTCAGTTTCTAAACCGGGCGCAACACCAGATGGTTCTGGATTTACTTGTACTTCGGGTGCTTGAGCTATCTGGGCTAACACCTCAGTTAGCTGGTTTGTTATCAAGGCAAGTTCCAACGCCGCCCCTACCTCGTCAGGCTTGCTTTCTTGTGCAAGGCTGGTTTTCGGAGTTAGTAGTAAGGCGATCGCTATACTGGAAACGATCGCCTTTGAGACAAAATTTATTCGCGTTGCACGATTCCAAGTTAATCTCATCGAGACAGTTGTATTTGGTAAAAGTTTATAGCCGTGGCAGTGTCAACTCAATCAGATTCGTAGCATCCAGCGTTGTCCTCGTGCAATCTGCCTCTGTGATGTCTGCCCCGCTGAGGCTTGCCCCACTGAGGTCTGCTCTCGTCAGATCGACCCCTCTCAAGTCAGCTTCGTTTAAATTAGCCTGATTCAAACGGGCTCCCGTTAGATCTGCGCCTCTCAAATCTACCTTAAAGAGGTTTGCCCCACTCAAGTCTGCTCTAGTCAGATCTACCTTTCTGAGGTCGGCTTCGCTCAGATCCGCCTCACACAAGCTAGCTTGCGTCAGGTTTGCCTCTCGCAGGTCTGCCCGTTGAATTTTCGCCCCTTGCAAGTGAGCCTTCCTCAAGTTAGCTCCGGTTAAGTCTATTTCCCTCATATTAGACCCGGATAGGTTCGATCTATAGAGGTTTGCGCCGCTCAAGTCTGCCCCACTGAGATCCACACTACTTAAGTTAACCTCTAGAAGCGACACCTCAGAAGCAATTAAGTAAGCTCCAACCTTATTTGGGTCAAAGCCTGGAGGGAACTGCGTTTCCAGAGAGTAAACCGCCTTTTTAAACATCGCGTCTCTCAAGTCTGCCCCATTCAAGTCGGCTCCGCTCAGATTTGCTCCGCTCAGATTTGCCCCATTCAGATTAGCCCCATTCAAGTTGGTTTTTCTCAGGTTTGCCCTTCTCAGGTCTATCCCTCTCAAGTCTGCCCCATTCAGATCCACACCGCTGAGGTTGACATCTGGAGCAGATACTTTAGGGGCAATCAAGTAAGCCCCTGCTTTACCAGCGTCAATATTTTCACTAAATCGAGTTGCTGGACTGTAGACTGCATTTTTCAGGATCGATCCTTTCAAGTCTGCCCCGGTCAGATCTGCCCCACTCAAGTTTGCCCCTGTTAGGTCGGCGCTTTCCAGATTTGCCCCAACCAGGTTAGCCTTAGTTAGGTTGGCTCCCCTTAAGTCGGCTTGAGTCATTTCTGCCCCAACCAGATTGGACTTGCTCAGATTGGCTCCTCTGAGTTTGGACTTGCGGAGGTTAGCCAAATTCAGGCAAGCTTCTGTCAGGTTAGCCAAATTCAGGCAGGCTTCTGTCAGGTCACACTCAATCAAGTCAGCATAACTCAGGCAGATCTCACTCAGGTCAATCTGTCTCAGGTCAGCCTTCCTTAGATAGGCACCCTTCAAGTAAGCACCCCGTAGGTCAGTCCCTTTTAAAGTCGGCGTTGCCAAGTTTGCACCTATAAATGCCTGCCAATTTCGGTCTTTCTCACTCAGGGATGGCTCGAACGAAAACCCACTATTGAATAGTGATTTAGATGGATTGTCGCCTCGCTGATTAGCCACTATATTAGGTATTTCTACGGTAAATCAAGTTTTTCAAAGCGATCGCTATAAGCAATTTGAATATTTATTTTACTGCTGTATTAAGAATAAGGAAGTGGGTAGGGCTAAATAAAATAAATTTTTTTTTCTATAGCCGATCGCGTTCTAGGGGAAAGGAGTAAAGTTTTATGTTTAATATATTGCACCTATTGCATTTTCGTGCAATAGGTGCAATATATTACGTTATCTAGAATATTTTAACAAGCGCCACTTTTAGTCAAGACAACCTGGATGGTCTTGAAAATCAGGCTAATGTCATAGACAATCGACCACTTGCGTTGGTAATCCACATCCATCCGCACAATTTCTTCAAAATCTTTGACTGTGGAGCGACCGTTGGCTTGCCATTCGCCAGTCAATCCCGGCTTGACCTTCAAGCGTTCCCAATGGTGGCTTTCATATTTTACAACTTCATCTACTGTGGGCGGACGAGTTCCGACCAAACTCATATCTCCCATTAGCACATTCCAGAACTGGGGTAATTCGTCTAAACTTGTGCGACGTAAAAGTCGGCCAACTTTGGTGATGCGGGGGTCATTGTCATTTTTAAAGATATGACCTGTTGCTTGGTTTTGAACCAAATCTTTCATCTGGTCGGCTCCTATCACCATCGACCGGAATTTCCAAATTCGGAAGAGGCGACCGTTGAGACCGCAGCGCATTTGGCTATATAAAATGGGGCCTGGGTTATCCAGTTGAGTTGCGATCGCAACAGGAATCCCGACAATGCCAGCGATCCCCAATCCCACTACGGCTCCCACAATGTCAATCAGACGCTTGGCTTTGCTCCTTACTGAAGGATGCTCTGATTTTCTGGCAAAACCAATTTTATATAAGCGATTCCGATATGGGCGGTTAAGAGAAGAATTAAAGGATAAGATACCAGCTAGTTCAGATGTAATCATAGCTCGCAGTCAGCTTCAAGGGCGGGTCTATTGGCCTAAATGCAATATAACCTTGCTTTTCACTGGCGAGAGGAGTGAAGATACTGACTTTACACAATCTTTGAAATACTTAGTTAATTTTAAAGTTTTAGTATTTTTACTCAACCAGATGTGTCGTTTTGCCTGTACTTAGCCAAGAGATAACTAAGTATTTTCTTTACCCGCCGATGCTATCCAGTAAACCGCGTAGGGTTCCTCTAATTTTTGGTGAGTTTGCTCCAGCACCGTTCTCAAATAGTCGCGCAGGCGATCGCAATTTGACCGATTAAGGCGATAAGTTTGATTATCTTCTTTATCAAACAGTTTTTTACCTCTAAGCGCCTGGTAGTCAGGATTTTGCCACGAATCCTGACTCAGCAGGTTCGCATCCAGTTCAGAAGGAACGAGACTAGGCGGAAGATCTCCCTCCAGAAGAGCCAAAATGCGTCCTTGGCAAGCAAGGGTATTAATCCCCTTGCGCTCCAGGAAGTACATAATTCTCCCTACAGAAAGAGGTTCCTCCCCAAATACCCGTAGAAGTTCCATCAGCAAAAAATAATCACTGTATTGTTGCCTAGATTCATCAAACACTTGGGGATAGAGAGGCAAAGTTGCCAGTCCCACCGCAACCCTTGGGATTTGGGATTTGCGATTTGGCGCGAAGTGGGCGTCTTGGCGGTTCCCGTCACGATGCCCACCGAAGCACCAGAGGATTTTAGATTCTGACTCCTGTACAGAAAACTGATGAGTTACCCCTACAACTCCTGACTCATGGATAGTTTTAGCGTTGGGGAGTTTTTGGCGCAGCCAATTGGTTACGCTCGGTAACAAGGCAGTTCCACCAGTACAAATGGCTTGCCCAATTGCTTCTACTGGTATACCCAGCAGTGCGAGTTGGGTGTTCAGTTCTCGATTCAGGCGTTGAATAAAAGGTGCAAAAACCCGGTTTTCTAAATCTTGCCGCCGCAAAACCCAACGGTATGCACCAATTTCTAATGTGAAACTGTCTTGATGCGGCAATCTCAGCTTCACATATTGTGCCGACTCCAAGAGAGTTTGTCCAAAGGTAGAACTTTCTAACCTCTGTTGTAAAAGGTAGCGAGTGGGCAAATCTGGTTCACCCGGTAGCGGCAAGTCTAAGTCAGTACTAAGTAATTTATCTTGAGTGCTGAGTGAAGAACCAAATTCAGGATTCAAAAGCAACTGACAGATAATATCTTGGTCGAGGTAAGAGCCTGCATAAGGAAAACTACGGAGGGTGAAGTCAGCGTAAGTTAAACTCTGGATATCCGTAGGTAAATCCACTAAAGCTAGTTCTGTCGTAGTAGCTCCAGTGTGGAGTATCAAGGTAGCACCCCGCCGATCGAATTTTGGATATGTCTGTTGGAAGTCCTCAGCGATCGGTTCTTTTTTATTTTCTACTGACAAATCGGAAGACAGTTCGGCAAGTAAGGAAGCGATCGCTTCCTCTACAAAGCAAATGCGATCGGGACTCGCCACCAAAGAAGCCGCCAAGATGCTTTCTCGCACGTTGAAACGGTACGCTTCCGGCCAGTGAGCGGGACAGCTGACGATCGCGCCAGCTAGCTGGGAGAGCGCAAAACGAAGGGTTTCTGGCTCTAAACCAACTGCTGCGATCGCATACTGAGAATTAACGCTTAAAAATGAAGTATCGTCTACCAGTAGTTGAACCCCACCCCCAACCCCTCCCCGTCCACGGGGAGGGGAGAAATACTCCCCCCTCTCCTCCAGAGGAGAGGGGGGTTGGGGGGGGTGAGGTTTCTCCTCTTTTAGGTTGGTAGCCGAAGTATCTTTTTCTAATTTGAGATTTGAGATTTGAGATTGTTCAATTTGCCCTCCCAACTCTGAAATCTGCAATTCCTTGGGATTTAGGGTAGCTAGTAGTCCTTCCAGTGTTTGACTTACCTCTTTGAGCGTCGCTGTTGTTGCACCTGACAGCTGCAATACAGGCTCCCACTTATCCGTTTCGGCACAGTAGTAAGTCAGACCAACTTTTAAGTATGGCTTAAAGTTCCGCAGTAACGTCCCCTCGGAAACCATAACTGGTAGGCGAAAGATAGGCTCGGTTGAATCCCTCTGTCCTGCGTATACCCATGCGATCGGATACAGCTGGCGAGTTGAGCGATTTAACAAGGCAGCGGAAACCCCTGTCGTACCCACGTCAATTCCCAAGTACCAGATCGGAGGGAGTGAGGGGGGGAGTGGGGGAAGCGGCTGATGGGGTATTGCTTGGGCCGGAGTGTTACTGTATAGGTATGAGCGTGTGTGGGTATGCTCACCCGATCTACTGCTCCTAGTTTGTTCCGTCGCCGCTAGTTTTTTTTTTCCAGTTCTCGATCCTCTGTAGAGAGCGATCGTTCGGCTAAATCCAGATTTGCATCTGAATGGTTGGCAATGTTTTCGAGTGATTCCCCAAAAAGATCGTCAAATTCAGCCAAAATTTCGTCTGGGATCGTACAAGGAATTTCTTCTCTTCTAACAGCATTGCCTGGATTTAAGTCGATTTCCGGTTCTAGTTGCTCGATATGAGGATGAGACTCGATCTGTAGTTCAGATTTCGTTTCATCAGATCCTGTTTCTGTTTGCTGTTCAACGCTCAATGGTGATTCTTCAATTTCTTCATCAGTTTTTCCATCACCAGAAAAGTTCTTGTTTCCCTCTTCAGGACTGGCGAGATAAGCTGAGGGTGTCGGAATCAGATCCCGATCGAGATTGATTTCTGTATTTTCGATCGAGCAAGGCTCTGAATCATCCCTTGCCTGCAAAATATCCCCTTGTTCTTTTATATCTTGCGAATCAACACCTTCAAGGGTAGAAAGATCTTCGCTCAACTGCTCTAGCATATTCTTAGCGAGCCAAATATCTATATTGGACTTCCCCTCAAGCTCACCTGTTGGCAACAAATCTTCATCTGGCGATGCTGGTAGGAAACTTCCTGCTTCCAAACTGGGGCTTTCTCCAACTCCAAGTTCGGCCATTTCTGGTGCTAGAGGCCCTTCATCTGCCAGATAATCAGCTTCCTCCAAGGGTGTAGCCTCTATTAAATCAGTTAGGGCTGCTATTGTTTCAAAGTTTTCTAGGTTCTTGGTTTCTCTGGTATTATCCAGAGCGTTTTGAGTAGAAGAAAGAATTTCTCCTGATTCCAAGGAAAGAAGTTTCTCACTCCTTTCAAAGCTTTGGTCAGTTCGATCGTTTAGCCCAAAATCTACTTCATGTTCTGGATCTACCGTTCCATAATAAGCTTCCTTCAACTGTGGTGCATCTTCGAGACGGCACGTTGGAGGAGAGCTTTGAGCAATGTCCAGAAGGTTAAACCCTTGGGGAGCGCGACGATCGATCGGGCTTTCTCGATTAAGATCTTCGGCAGGATTAGCATTATCGCCTATAGCCCCAGCTTCTTGTTTGGCGGGAAGTTGCTCCCAAATCATTGAGGGAACTATTAGTTCAGCGCCAGCATAAGGTAAAGGTAGCTCCGAAGTCGCGATCGCGTTTTGCGTTTGATCTGGTATTACCTGCCTTGGCGCTAACTCTACTTCCTCCCCCGACAAAGCGCTATCCTGCTCGGACGAAATATTTTCAGTCGTCTGCTGGCTTGTTTCCGTCTCAGACAGCGATCCCCAAGCTTTTTGCTTTAGTTCGGCTTGTAGTTGCGAAGCATAATTTTGTCGCTGTTGCTCTAGTTCCTGGATTTGGGCCACCAAAACTTGCCGCTGCTGCTGTAACGCTTCTAAATCTGCTTGGCATTGCTCCGTCAGAGAAGTCAACGTCGTAGCCTTTTCGTAGAACGTTCGCAGATAGCCCATCTCCTCCACAACTGCTTGCAAAATCTGCTGAGGCGTCTTTTGTCGATTCAAGTCAGCTTCAACTGACTGAAATTGGAGCGCTGATGGAGCCTGCACAAATGGCATTTCACCCAACAGTTGTGCCCCATGCGTTTGGGCTACCTCAACTTCGCCTCTGGAAGCCAACTGTTGCTGGAGAGTCTGAAGACTGCTGCGAACTCGTTCTAAAACCCGACGTTGTTTGGCATTAGCTCCTGAATTAAACCAACCCAGGCTAAATTTTCGGCTTTTGCCAAGTGCGTCGTCAATCTCTGCGATCGCTGCCTGAATTTTATCCGTCTGAAACGTCACGATGGAACCCCTGCCACTCTTGATTTTTTCAGCAGCTTAAGTGCAAATGCGCCCTACCAAACTGTCAATTTATGCCCGTGAGAAGTATACATAAAAAAGTTAGCTCTTAAGTAAGTACGATCCTATCAGTTTTATGGTACTTAAGTATACTCAAAGCTTACGGGACTTCTCACCACCATCTAACCACGGTATAGCAGGAGACACAAAAGGAGTTAAAATTGGACTCCTGAGCAAAATAGAACTCCTAAAGTAGTGGGCTGCCGAAAGGATAGGGCTTTCTTGCGCCGGTATTTTAAGAATATCGCAAAGCCGATCGTCACGTGATGCTAGACAAAGTGTATGCTAGGAACAGCAAGAATAGACAGCATAATCAAAATTAACGAGTGCTTTCTATCCCATGAGGTTATACAATACCTTCCAGTCACGCTCAGTTAAGCTTGGTATGGCAACAAGATTGAACGTTTTGGGTGCCACCCTTGTAAATCCAAGGTGAGTCTGCCTTATAAAAGTTTATAACGACCTGCGGAAGGCGGGTTGCTGCCTGTGGACGCTGTGTAAGACCATCATCGGGTTTAGTCCCGAACACTCGCAAGAGAGTTCCTACGGTGGCAACAGCGGATGAGACGGGAAATTCCAAAGACGAATAAAACCGTCCTAAGTTCTTGTTCTAGTTGGAAGCCCCAACTATAGCAAAGCTTAGTTGGGGTACTTCACTAGATACTGTTAACGACAGAATGGCCTCATGCAAGACCGAGTACCTCCTCGCGAAACGAATACAAATGTGAATACACTAATTCGCTCTACTCCTTTTTTTACAGGTTTACCAGAGTCGGCTGTCGAAAAAGCGACAGCCCACCTAGTCAGTCGCAACCATCCGGCAAATCAGGTGATTTTGCTGGAGAATGATTGGGGTAGTTCGGTTTACTTTATATTACAGGGTTGGGTGAAGATTCGCACCTATAACCTAGATGGGAAAGAAGTAACGCTGAACATCTTGGGAACGGGAGAGATTTTTGGCGAAATGGCGGCACTTGATGAGGTGCCCCGCTCTACGGACGTGATTACTCTGGCTCCTACGATAATTGGCAACCTACCCGCTCAGGATTTTGTTAATTTGATTTACACGGAGCCGATGGCGGGAGTCCGTCTGGCACAGTTGATGGGGCGACGCTTGCGTCAAGTGAATCGCCGACTCCGCTTGCGGGAATCCGATAGTATGTCGCGGGTGGCAGATACTTTACTATTTTTGGCCGATGGGCAGGGTAAGCGCACGACAGAGGGTACTGAAATTCCGAATTTACCGCACCGGGAATTGAGCAGTCTGAGCGGATTGGCACGGGAGACGGTGACGCGAGTGCTGACGAAGATGGAGAAAAAGAGCTTGATCAAGCGGGAACCGGATATGCTTCGCATTCCCGATGTGAATGCTCTAGAACGTCTGATAATTTAACGTAATGCCACGAAAGCAAAGCAGAAGTTCTTCGTTGAGCTAATTTGAAAGTGGGAAGATTTTGGAGGTCTAGATGGGTTTTCAGAAAATCCTTGTTGCGCTAGACTACTCGCCTTTAAGCAAGGCTGTTTTCGATCGGGCTTTGGATTTAGCAAAAGCAAATGGTGCCAGTCTAAGGCTTCTACATTGCCTGACAAACGAGACGATCGGCGAACCGATGGGGCCGATGCCTGTGGAGATGGGTTTTTATCCAGAGTTTGCAGGTTATACCTATCGATCGGACCCTCTGCTGACAGAAAAACGGCTGGAAGAGGCGCAGGCTATGCTGCGAAGCTACTGCGAAACAGCGAACAAGCAGGGAGTGGCGACGGACTTTGATTGCCAGGTTGGTGAAGCTAGCCTGTGTATATGTGAAGCCGCTCAAAACTGGGGAGCAGATTTGCTGGCGCTAGGACGGCGGGGTCGGACGGGATTAACAGAAGCTTTAATGGGCAGTGTAAGTAATTATGTAATGCACCATGCTGCCTGCTCGGTTTTGATAATTCAAGCGGTGAATACGGAATCGGGCGATAGCCAACCGTAGGTGTGAGGAAAAGGTAAGAGCGGCATACCCTATGCGATCGCATACTAAAGTAGATCTGCTAAGCTGCTTGGCACCTAAATTTTACAGTCAATTTAATGAAATTCTTGTGGGATGGGCGTCTCGCCCGTCCCTAACTACAACTTAGATGCGCGACAGCTTACCTTTTGGGATTTATAGCAACCGCCTTGGCGGTTAGGACATTCTCAATTCCACCAAACCCTTGATTAGACCCTTCTTCCCCTAGCCCCTAGCCCCTAATACATGAGTGAGTCTTTTGAAGAGAGCCCTGAATCGGCTGCCAGAGAGCCTGTAGCCTCTTCTGCTTCCAATCCTCATCTGTCCGAACCAAAAGTTCGGGCCGAAGCCCCTTTGGTGCTGGTGGAAACCGCTTTTTTAGCCAGTACCGCCAGTTTGATTTGGCTGGTTAACTACTATTTTCCCCTTGGCCCATTGTTGCGAATATTTTTCCCGGTGCCTATTGCCTTGCTTTACCTGCGGTGGGGCAAACGAGCTGCTTGGATGGCAGCTTTGGTTTCGGGATTGCTGCTATCGGTGCTGATGGGCCCGCCGCGCAGCATTCAGTTTTTGATCCCCTATGGTTTGTTGGGCGTTCTCCTGGGGGCTTGTTGGCGACGCCAAACCGGCTGGACTGTATCTATATGCTTAGGTACGCTTTTGGGAACCATTGGATTCTTTTTTCGCTTCTGGCTGGTTTCAATCCTGCTGGGCGAAGATGTGTGGGTTTATCTAATCACCCAAGTGACGCAGATGTTGGAGTGGGTATTTCTGAAACTGGGGTTACTTATAGAGCCAAGTTTAGTGGCGATTCAGGTATTTGCAGTGGGGATGGTACTTCTGAGTAACCTGGTTTATCTGTTAGTCGTACATTTGGCCGCATGGCTGCTATTAGAACGCCTGGGTAATCCAATTCCTCAGCCTCCAAATTGGATACAAGTCCTCCTGGATTACGAAGAGTAAGTCAAAAGAAAATTGGTCATTAGTCAGTGGTCAGTGGTCAGTGGTCAGTTGTCAGTTGTCAGTGGTCAGTTGTCAGTTGTCAGTGGTCAGTTGTCAGTGGTCAGTTGTCAGTTGTCAGTGGTAATTAATTATTTTTTGACTTTTGACTTTTGACTTTTCTAGCCCCTAAATTTAGGCAATGATTGAAATTTACACGCAGGTAGAGAAGGGAAACGAGTGGCTGCGGCAATATAGAGGTCGCCAGCCAGTTTTTGCTTGCGTGTTGGGATTTACAGAAACCGGCTCGATCCCTGGTATTTCTGCTGCCGGACGCACTCCCCTAGACCGCCAATTTACTGCTCTAGCAGATGCAGAATTTTTGTACAGTGGCCCTGTACCTAAGCCTAAATATCCCTTACCACCCCTACACGCGGGTGCCTCGCCGGTACTGATTTCCCGTGCGGTAGTTGAAGCGCTTTCACTGCCACTCTATCTGTTTAATGCTGGTTTGCCCCAGCCGCCGTCTGTACCGACGATCGATCTAGGGGGTAGGGCAGCTCGCTGTCTGAGTTCGGGTAACGCCCTCCCACTGGAAACGGTACGCCATTTGTTGGAGGAGGGGTTAATTTGGGGAGAAAAGCTAGCTGCTGTAAGCGATTCCGGCTTCATAGTTTTAGGGGAATGCGTGGTGGGGGGAACCACCACCGCACTAGCTGTTTTAACTGGCTTAGGCGTTCCCGCTGCGGGGAAGGTTAACAGCAGCCATCCCACTTGCAATCATGACCAAAAGTGGGCTCTGGTGCAGACCGGATTAGAAAATGCCAGACTTGGGAGCGAGGGAAAGTGGCAAAGTGATGCTCAAAGAGAAATTCCCAATCCCAAATCCAAAATCCAAAATCCAAAATCGATCGATCCCCTACAAGTAGTCGCCGCCGTGGGAGACCCGATGCAAGTGGCGGTAGCTGGGATGGCGATCGCAGCTTCGCGCACCTGTGGCGTCATGCTTGCCGGTGGAACGCAAATGCTGGCTGTCTATGCTTTGATTCAGGCAATAGCCAAAGAATATTCCTTGGTTTGGGAACCGGAACAAATCGTGGTGGGAACTACCCGCTGGGTGGTAGAAGACCCTAGCGGCGACACGGTTGGATTAGCGCAAATTGTTGGCTCTGTACCCCTACTGGCAACTCAGCTGAGTTTTGCCACTTCTCGTTACGAAAAGCTGCAAGCCTACGAACAGGGATACGTGAAAGAAGGTATGGGAGCTGGTGCTTGTGCGATCGCAGCTCATCTATACGCAGGCTGGAAACAAGCCGAACTTCTTCAGGCCATCGAAGCATTAGTAGACCGATACTGCGCCTAATTAAGGATGACATTAGGCTGCACAGCCCTTTTAATGGACTCTTTGAGCCAGTAACTGTTCTTCCAATGCAGCAAGAAATTTTATTGCCGTAGGTTGGGTTGAACAGAGTGAAACCCAACTTTAGCTTTAAGTTCGGGTTGGGTTTCGTTCCAAAGGCCCTACTACAGATATCATAAGTGATTAACCGGACATGATATTAATGGACTCTTTGAGCCAGTAACTGTTCTTCCAATGCAGCGATGCGATTGTAAGCTGCTGTTAGTTGTGCCGTTAGTCGCTGGATTTGAATTTCTGGTGCCAACTCTTTTTCGCGGTTGTGAGAACCAGAGTCTACATAGCTGGTATCTGCCAGCACATCCTTGTGTGCCAGTGCAGAATCCATTCTGCTCCCTTTATAGGGATAGCGTCCATCACTGAGCTTCCAAGCCGAGGAATCAGTGATAGATCCCGTCGTCCGCCTTGTTTCAGACACAACCTCAGATATTTGGCTAGTTAGCTGCTCCACCATTTGGTAGAGGGCATCGACTTTATTATTCACAGCGACGACTTGATTTCGTATGGATTCCATTCCAGTCCCCAATTTTCTTAATTTATTATTTCATCCTACGCAACCAACAGTTTAACTTTCTCTAACAATAGAATCATTTAACTTTTGAAGCAGATTAGCTGAACAAACAGTTCTATCTATGGTCAAACAACTTCAAACTCTATGGCTGGGCTGAATAGGAGAACATTACTATCCCCCCCTGTTAACAATTATGGCGTAACTTTTGTTACTGTTTGCAGAAATTAGGCTTTCCAAAGCAGATGCTTGCAAAAATGAAGGGGATTGGGTCTGCTGACATGGCTCGTGAGAAGTAAGAGAATGGGCGGACAGGTTAACAGCCCCGCTGATAGGGCGGTAAGTTGGGTGTACTTCAGCCACCTGAAAAGGGCTGGAAAGGCAATTGGGAATTTTTCCTAGTCTGCTGGGTAAACTAGGAAGTGTAGTGACCTAAATTTTTTGTTAGGACTGGAAAATGGATGCAATCACTCACCTGCTGGGGCACCGTATCACAGAACAACTCTATGCAGGCGATCGCACTCTAGTTTATCGGGGTATTCGGGAGAGCGATGGCGAAGACGGCAAGGCGTTGGGCCTACGCACTCCCGTCGTCATCAAACTGCTGCGAAACGAATACCCCAACTTCAGTGAATTGGTGCAGTTTCGCAACCAATATACCATTGCCAAAAATCTCAACCTCCCCAGTATTGTTAAACCCCTCGATTTAGCACCTTACAAAAACGCCTATGCGTTGATAATGGAGGACTTTGGAGGAGTCTCCCTGTCCACTTATCTCAGGGGGGCAACTAATAAAACCCAACCCTCTAAATCTTTATCTTTAGAAAACTTTCTTGACCTAGCCCTACAACTAGCAGATATTCTCCACTATCTCTACCAAAACCGAGTTATTCATAAAGATATCAAACCCGCCAATATCCTGATTAACCCAGATAACAAACAAATCAAACTGATTGACTTCAGTATTTCTTCCCTGCTTCCCCGCGAAACCCAAGAAATCCAGAATCCCAACATCCTCGAAGGAACATTAGCCTATCTCTCCCCAGAACAGACAGGAAGAATGAATCGCGGCATTGACTATCGGAGTGACTTTTATTCCCTCGGTGTAACCTTCTATGAATTGTTGACAAGACAGTTACCCTTTGTGTCAGACGATCCAATGGAGTTGGTGCATTGTCATTTAGCCAAACAGCCGATTCCGGTGCATCAAATCAAGCCAGAAATTCCCCTAATTTTATCGCAAATTGTCAGTAAACTGATGGCGAAAAATGCAGAAAATCGCTATCAAAGTGCATTAGGACTGAAGCACGATTTAGAGATGTGTCTGGCTCAATTACAAGAAACGGGTAACATTGAGCCATTTGCATTGGGAACGCGGGATATTACAGACCGTTTCCTAATCCCCGAAAAGCTATACGGCAGAGAAACTGAAATTGATAATTTATTAGCAGCCTTTGAAAGAGTCAGCGCGGGCAGCACCGAAATGATGCTCGTAGCAGGTTTTTCGGGCATTGGCAAAACCGCAGTCGTGAATGAAGTTCATAAGCCGATTGTTCGTCAGCGCGGTTATTTTATCAAAGGCAAATACGACCAATTTCAGCGTAATATTCCTTTTTCGGCATTTGTGCAAGCCTTCCGGGATTTAATGGGGCAGTTGCTATCAGAATCAGACGTTCAGTTACAAAGCTGGAAAACTAGAATTTTGTCAGCAGTTGGAGACAATGGGCAAGTCTTGATCGAGGTAATTCCTGAATTAGAACGAATCATTGGCACTCAACCTCCTGCACCAGAACTGTCGGGAAGTGCGGCACAGAATCGCTTCAATCTGCTGATGCAGAAATTTGTGCAAGTGTTTACCACAGCCGAACATCCCTTAGTGATGTTTTTGGACGATCTGCAGTGGGCGGATGGCGCATCTTTGAAGTTATTACAACTGTTGATGGAGGATACGGGGCATTTATTGGTGTTGGGTGCTTATCGGGATAATGAAGTGTCGCCCGTTCACCCGTTTATGTTGGCGGTGGATGAGATTGTTAAGTCTGGGGCAACGGTGAATACTATTACGCTGCAACCGTTGAGTTTAGCAGATATGAATCAGTTGGTGGCTGATACGCTGAATTGCGATTTGCCTCTTGCTCAACCTTTAACAGAATTGGTTTATCAAAAAACTCAAGGTAATCCCTTCTTTGCCACACAGTTCCTTAAGGCATTACATGACGATGGGCTGATTACCTTTGATTGGAATATCCGGTATTGGCAATGCGATATTGCTCAAGTCAGAGCTTTAGCTATTACCGATGATGTGGTAGAGTTTATGGCACTGCAATTGCAGAAGTTGCCGATCGCAACTCAGTCTGGGTTGAAGTTTGCAGCTTGTATTGGAGCGCAGTTTGATTTAGCTACTTTGGCGATCGTTTCAGAAAAGTCACCCGAAGAAACGGCGGCTGATTTGTGGAAAGCGTTACAAGAAGGCTTGCTCGTACCCACTACCGAAGTCTATAAATTCTTCACCCAAAGTGAGGATATCGCCACTGTTAACCCAACTGCTGCTAATGCAAATTACAAATTTCTGCACGATCGCGTCCAACAAGCTGCCTATTCACTCATTCCTGATTCACAGAAAAAAGCAACGCATCTCAAAGTCGGACAATTACTTCAGCAAAATTATTCAGGAATAGAGCAAGAGGAAAAACTGTTTGATATTGTCGGGCATTTGAATCTAGGAGAAGAGTTAATCACCCAACCGAGCGATCGGGAAGCATTAGCTCAACTGAACTTAAAAGCCGGACGCAAGGCAAGAAGTTCTACCGCCTACGCGGCGGCAAATATCTATCTGCAAACAGGGATTGAACTCTTGACAGCTAACTGTTGGCAGAGTCAGTATGAATTGACCCTAAATCTCTATGTTGCTGCTACCGAAGCCGCTTATTTGAATGGTGAATTTGATGGCATGGAACAGATGGCAGCACGGGTGTTACAAAATGCACAGACAATTTTAGACAAAATCAAAATTTACGAAATTTCAATCGTCGCCCAGACAGCCCAGAGCAAGACGTTAGAAGCGATCGCAATAGGCAGAAATGCCCTGGGACAATTGGGGGTTGAACTCCCCACCGAACCTGACGAAGCCTTGATTGGCAAAGCGCTACAAACCCTTGCCAGCCAACTCCAGGGCAGACAGATTGAAGAACTGGCTAATCTGCCTCTGATGACCGATCCTCAAACTCAGGCAGCCATGCAACTGTTAGGTATGTTGTTTGCAACAATTTTTGTGGGAAAGACGGGTTTGCTACCCCTACTGAGCTCGACGATGGTGAGTTTATCACTCCAGTTTGGGAATGCGCCCGCATCGACGGTGGGGTATGCAATTCACGGGATGGTGCTGTGTGCTTTTTTGGGAGAAGTCGAAACGGGCTATGGCTTTGGGCGATTGGCGCTCTCATTGCTCGAACGGTTCAATGTGCGGGAATTCAAGTCGATGATTCTGCTGCTATTTGGGGCATTTATTCAGCATCGCCAAGAAGGTCTGAGGGCAACAATACCGAGGCTGAAAGATGGCTATACTGCCGGCATGGAAACTGGCGATTTTCTATACGCTGGCTACAACATAAGTATTTACTTTTATGCCAACTTTTTCGGTGGGGTGGAACTAGACACTTGGGAACCAGAAATAGTAGGTTACAGCGCTGCCTTGGCGCAGGTAAAGCAATATTCTGCCCAGACTTATTTGGATATGACGCAGCAGATGGTGCAGAATTTGCGGGAAACTGCGAGTCAACCGGATTGCTTAATTGGAACTGCCTACGATGAAACGGTGATGATTCCTAAGCATCATCAGGACAATGACCTCAGTGCGATCGCTGCTCTCTACATCTACAAACTGTTGCTTGCCTACTTATGGGGCAATTACACGGCTGCCCTAGACCATATTGCCCAAGCCAAGCCGTATTTGATGGCAGTATCGGGATTTGTTTTTGTTCCCATTTTCCATTTCTATGCAGCCCTGACACACCTAGCACTTTTCCCCACACAGCCAGAAACTGAGCAAGCTGAAATTCTCGCCCTGGTGGAAACTCATCAAACCACTCTGCAACAGTGGGCACAAAATGCTCCGATGAATTATCTGCATAAATGGTATTTGGTTGAGGCAGAAAAGCATCGGGTTTTGGGCAATAAACCCGATGCGATCGATTATTACGATCGCGCCATCTCCCTCGCTAAAGAAAATCAATTCCTCAACGAAGAAGCCCTCGCCAACGAACTCACAGCCAAATTCTACTTGGAATGGGGCAAAGAAAAAGTCGCTCAAGCCTACATGATTGAGGCATATTACTGTTATGCCCGATGGGGAGCCAAGGCTAAAGTAGACGATCTGGAAAAACGTTATCCCCAACTCCTGGCTCCTATCCTTCAGCAATCTTGTTCCTCTACCTCCTTGAAGGGAACTATTACCCAGGGAACGATCGCTTCTACCCGTTCTTCTAGTAGCGTCTCTGAAGTTCTAGATTTGGCTACTCTACTAAAAGTCTCTCAAGCTATTTCTGGGGAAATTGAACTAAATAAACTCTTGACTACTCTGCTAAAAATAGTAATTACGAACGCTGGGGCAGATAAGTGTGTCTTACTGCTAAAACAAGATATTGAGTTACAAGTAGCAGCCCTTGTAGAAGAGGGACAGGAACCTGAGTTATTACCACGAATGCCTCTACAATCAAGTCAGGATGTAGCGATTAGTTTGGTGAATACTGTTAAACGTAGTTTGAAACCTCTTGTGCTGGTTGATGCTAGGTTACATCCTCAGTTTGCTGGAGATAGTTACATTGAACAGCACCAGCCGAAAAGTGTTCTTTGTAGTCCAATTCTTAATCAAGGTAAGTTGATTGGAATTTTATACCTGGAAAATAGCTTGACGGTGGGGGCATTTACGAGCGATCGGGTTGAAGTGCTGAATCTTATTTGCGGCCAAGCCGCCATTTCTTTGGAAAATGCTCGTCTTTATCAAGAATCCCAACAAGCCTTTACTGACCTCAAACAGGCACAACTAAAAATAGTCCAAAGTGAAAAAATGTCGGCATTGGGCAATTTAGTAGCTGGGGTAGCCCACGAAATCAACAACCCTGTAGGCTTCTTGGCTGGCAACATTACCTTTGCTTTAGATTACATCAATGATTTGTTTAAATTGATCGATCTATTTCAGCAAGAATATCCTAATTATAGTGCAGCAATTAAAGAGGAAATTGAAGCGATCGACCTCGACTACATTCGGGAAGACTTACCAAAGTTAGTAGGTTCGATGCACGAAGGCGTAAACCGAATCAAAGGCATCAGCACCAGTCTTCGCATCTTTTCCCGTGCCGATAGCGATCGGCCCGTCCCCTGCAATATCCACGACGGTATCGAAAGCACCTTGATGATTCTCAAACATCGTCTCAAAGCTAATGACACAAGCCCAGAGATTCGGGTCATCAAGAAATATGGTGATTTACCAGAAGTAGAATGCTATGCAGGACAGATCAATCAAGTATTTATGAATCTGTTGGCTAATGCGATCGATGCTCTAGATGAATCTAACCAAGGGTGTAGTTATGGCGAAATTACCAATAAAATTACGATCGAAACAGCGTTATCTCCAGACCAGAAACAAGTAATAATTCACATCAAAGATAACGGTGTGGGCATGAGTGAAGCGGTGCGGGAGAAGATTTTTGATGATTCATTTACTACTAAGGTAGTAGGAAAAGGGACGGGGTTGGGGTTGGCGATCGCTCGTCAAATCGTGGTGGAGAAACACTCTGGTACGCTAGAAGTGAACTCAACTTTAGGTCAAGGTGCAGAGTTTGCGATCGCAATTCCGGTAAAGGCAACCGTTGCATTTATGGAATCGCAGTAAAAAAGGGATCGAGGCTTGCGGATTTGGTATGATATCGTCAAATTCTCTGTTGTCATCTTTGGTTATATTTTTACCGCAGATGAAGAGAGATGAAGGCAGATAAACGCAGATAAGAATGATCGCAGAAATTTTTAAGGTTACCGATGCGTAAACGACACGATCTCACTCAGTCGCGAAGCGCTATAATAATTTGGCATACTAGAAACAAGAGAGCCCAAAATCCTGGCATCCAAAATCTAAAATTAAATGAAACGACGGTCTTTTTTAGTTGGCAGCAGTGCGTTGGCTGTTTCAGGGCTACTCTCAGGGTGTAGCGGTCAGCAACAGGCAATTCTGAAAGTCAGATTGCTGAAAGATTCGATCCCAGCCCAGCTGTTAAATGAATTTCGTAAAGAACTCCAACAATCAGCTGGGTTGGATTTCGCAGCGGAAACTCAGTTTAAAGATTTATTTGCCCAACTGCAAAATTGGCAGGAGAAACCAAAGGCGAATAATTGGTGGTCAAACATACCTCTACCTTTTGGGAAAGAAAGGGCGATTCCCATTGCAGACTTGGTAACTTTGGGTGATTACTGGTTGACCCAGGCGATCGCAAAAAAGCTGATTCAACCCCTAGACCCAAAACAGCTCGATCGATGGCCGCAACTGCCGCAACGCTGGCAAGAACTGGTAAGGCGCAATGACCAAGGCAAACCAGACCCGAAAGGAAAAATTTGGGGCGCACCCTACCGCTGGGGTAGCACGGTAATTGCCTATCGTCGGGATAAATTTGAGTCGAATGGCTGGAAGCCGCCGACTGATTGGGCCGATCTATGGCGAACGGAATTTAGCTCTAGCATTTCTTTACTCGACCAACCGCGTGAAGTAATCGGCTTAACCTTAAAAAAACTCGGTCATTCCTACAATAGCGATCGACTAGACAAAATTCCCAACTTAAAACAGGAACTCCTAGCGCTACACCAGCAAGTCAAATTCTACAGTTCCGATGCCTACCTGCAACCTTTGATATTGGGAGATACCTATCTAGCAGTTGGTTGGTCTACCGACGTTCTGCCAGTCATGCAGCGTTATCGTAACATTGCAGCCGTCGTTCCCCAGTCTGGCACCGCACTGTGGACAGACTTGTGGGTACGCCCCGCCGGTGCCAATACTAGCCCCGATTTACTCCAACAGTGGATTGATTTCTGTTGGCAACCGGATACTGCGCGTTTACTATCTCGTTTTACCCAAGCAGCCTCGCCCATTTTAGCTGGCAAAAACCTAGTTGAATTTGCCAATACAGACAGAAATCGGGTGGTATTGCCAACAGCAGAAATTGTGCAAAACAGCGAATTCCTGCTTTCCCTTTCCCAAAAGACTCTCCAAGAATACCAATCCCTATGGAGAGAAATTCGCTTTCAGGGGTTAGGAGTTCGCGATCGATCGAGCAATGAAAAAGGCTAGGGGGGAATTTTAGATTTTAGATTTTGGATTTTAGATTGGTCATTGGTCGAATCGCACGCTTGATAAGCGACTGGTGTTTAGACTATTGTAATCCAGGTGCGATAGTCTAAACTCCAGTTAATTAGACTTCTTGCAAATCTCATGGTTCATGGTTCATGGTTCATTCTTCATTGAAGTTGCCATGAACCATGAACAGTACACATTAACATCCACAACCCATGCCAACGGACTTGATATAAGATAAAATTTAGATGGGAAGTTTTCGAGGCACTGCACAAATGATCCAACTTCAAACATCACCAACGCAAGAAATTGTATATCCAGATAGCGACGATCAACCCATGTCAGATAACACCGAACAGTTTCAATGGATTGTAACTATCAAGGAAAACTTAGAAATTTTGTTTGCCGCAGATCCCGATGTATTCGTCGCAGGCGACTTACTTTGGTATCCCGTCGAAGGAAACAACAAAATCAGACAAGCACCTGATGCTATGGTAGCCTTTAGTAGGCCAAAAGGAAAACGGGGTTCGTACAAACAATGGAGGGAAAATAACATTGCCCCACAGGTGGTATTTGAAATCATATCTCCAGGAAATACTATCAAAGAAATGGCGAAAAAATTAGATTTTTACAATCGTTATGGAGTGGAGGAATATTACATATACGATCCAGAACGAGTGGACTTGGCTGGATGGCAAAGAAACTCCCAGCAGGAATTAGAAGTGATTGAAGAAATAAATGGTTGGGTGAGTCCAAGACTGGAGATACGTTTTGAAATAACAGAAGATTCTCTCCAAATTTATCGTCCCGATGGCAGTCGGTTTTTAACTTCGGTAGAATTGGAGCAACGCGCCCGAGATGCAGAGCAACGCGCCCAAGATGCGGAAGAGCGGGTACAAATTTTAGAGGCGCGGCTGCGGGAATTGGGCGTTGACCCTAACCAATTGTAATTATTTTTGTTAATTTTTACCCTACAACTAAAGTCGCGGCTTGCGCGTACAAAGCCCGCCTACGCGGGCTTCAAGAAAAAGGAGGTAGTTAACCCGGATTTGGTATAATATCATATCCGGTGGCATCGGTTGCCTAAAAAATTCCCCCTCTTATCTGTGTTCATCTGTGTTCATCTGTCTTTATCTGTGGTAAAAATTTAACCACCGATGAATCGGTGTTCTAGCCCCTAAAATTTAGTCGCAGACGGTCTCTGAAAACCCTCTCTACCGATCGTATCGATCCAAAGATTGCAGGCTGTTGGGCTAACACTGAAATTACAAGTGTAAGTGGCTAAAACCCCCCGTTGCTGATTTAGAACGCGAAGATTGTAGCCATAATCTCTGCTAACTGCACCAAAGTGATTAACAAATTCATAGCGTTCCAAATAATCGAGTAAAGTCCATACTTGCCGATTCACTATAATAGTTACCCGACGCTCATCTTGGCAAACCAACCAGGTATCTAGCAGTTGACCGCCAAACCGTTCTGAAGCCCACCAAAGACTAGGATTTGTCACACCAGTCTGGGAAATGGTAGTTTCGGTAATGATATTTCGGCACCTGTTTCTTTGAGGGGGAGTAGTGCGATCTGACGGTGTTTGTGCCAGCAATATGCGAGATGATAAGAGGCAAAAGGCAAAAGGCAAAAGACAAAAAATAAAAGTCTTCTTTCTTTTTACTTTCATGGTTAATTTTATTCCCAAAGACGCCGACCAGTCTCTCTGTTAAGGCGCTCGTGGGCGTCTTGCAGGAGGGCTGGAATATCCAACTTTTCTGGGCAGCGGGGCAGACAGTCGCCGCAAGAGGTGCAGCGATTTCCTTTCGTACCCCAAAACCAATGTCCAGCGTTTTCAAACATTCCGTAGCGGTATTTAGCATATTCTGTCATGTCGTAAGCGACAGCCATATTCCGCAAGCGAAGGACTTCGGGAATGTTGATATTTTCTGGGCAAGGGAGGCAGGCATAACACTGGCTGCACTTGTCTGTTCCCAAGATATTGGTTTGATGAGTTTGCAAACGCTCTAAAACTTCTAATTCCAGGGTTGTGAGCGGGAAATCGCTGTCTGCAACCCGCAAAGGCTCAATCAGTTCCTCTGGGTTGGCGGCACCCAGACTGAGGGTGGCAATCCGACGATCGCTTAATAAAAACCGATAGTTTAGCTCCAGGGGCGACAGTGGATGGCATAAATCTTTGAGAGTTGGGGGCGGTGTGTAAAGGCGTCCTCCTTTATCAGCTGGTGAGATGATGAACACACCCATATCCTTTTGGTGAGCAAGTTCAACAGCTGCGGCATTTCTTTGAAAGAAATAGTAATAATGCAGATTGATAAATTCAAATAAATTTGTATTTATTGCGGCCAGAATCAGTTCCAAGGAGCCGTGGGTGGAGAAGCCAAAGTGTCGGACTTTCCCATCTGCAATAGCTTGCTGTACTGCTTTTATGGAGCCGTTTTGTACCCAGTCTAGGTGCGATTCGGTATTCAAGCCATGTATTGCCAGACAGTCTAGATAATCTAGTTTCAAGCGGTCTAGGGACTCATCGATCCACTGACGCACGGTTTTGGGGTCAGCTGTGGGTGGGATCTTTGTGGTGATATAGAGTTGCGATCGCGGCACCCCTAAGCCATATTTTAATGCTGCGCCCAGATACTCCTCACTTTTGCCGTATCCCCTAGCGGTTTCCAAGTGATTGATACCCAGCGCCACAGCCTGCTGTAGAGTCTGCCGCGCATTTTCTTCGGAATCCAAGTAGCGCATAGTCCCCAGGGAAAACACTGAGAGGCGCAAATTCGTTTTGCCAAACTTTCGGTATTGCATCTGTCGATTTTAGATCTGAGATTTTAGATTTTAGATTTTAGATGGCAGCTTACCGATCGCAGACAGCTTTTTTGCCCAGCGACCGTTAAATCCAAAATCTAAAATCCTTACATTGCTAATGCGAATTTAGCTGAAGCCGCCCCTCTCGATAAAATCCTCTGGTCTGATTTTATCGACAAATGCCCGAAAGGCTTGCCGTTCCGCCTCATCAGCATCCCGATCGACAGGTATAGAAGCATCGGCAATCACCTCTTCCATCACCCAGATGGGACTGCGGGTGCGGAGGGCTAGAGCGATCGCATCGCTAGGACGAGCATCGATATCTTTTTTGACATCTCCATGTCGGACTGTCAAAATGGCGTAGAATGTATTGTCCTGTAGCGAATGAATGATAATCCGGTCTAGGGTCATTCCCCACGCTTCTAAAAGATTTACAAACAAGTCATGGGTGAGGGGCCGAGGAGGCGTTTGGTTTTCCAACGCACCCATAATTGACTTGGCCTGATCCTGACCAATATAAATCGGCAGAGCTCGTCGGTCTGTCGAATCTTTCAGAAGCACAATTGGGCTGCGTGTGATTGCATCCAGTGCAATTCCAGCGACTCTCATTTCAATCATTGGCTTGGCCTCTAGAATACCTTGGGCAAAGAGCGGTTAAACTAAAAGGTTGACATATTTTTACCGCCTTATCTCCCAAACTAACCTGACGGTATAGTTGGGATCTTACGGCGAATCTGATAAACTGGTACTCGGCAGCTTTGGGCAAGTACCAATGTACTTATGTTTTTTCAGAGTAATCGATTGACAAAATCTTGGCTCTCAAGACCAGGTTAAGTCAACCAAAGCGGTTTCATAGAATCGTCTTTACATCCCAGTATGCCCTGACTTGACGCCGATCCTAACTAGACATCTGAAATTCGATCAAAAAGTTAGACTTTCGATCTGGCTAGATAGTTGCATTGGGGACTAGATAAAGCAAACTGTGCAAAAAGCGATTATTTATAGCTAAAAACCAGTGTTTACAGGATTAATCCAAAGTTTAGGAACAATTCAACTGCAAGGAAACGATAATTTACGGATAACTTGCGCTGGGAATACCGCCGACCAGATTTTGCAGGATCTCGCCATTGGCGATAGCGTGGCCGTAGACGGAGTTTGTCTAACGGTGGTGGAGATTTTGCCGGTAGGATTTGTGGCCACAGCTTCTCCAGAAACCTTACGGCGGACGACCCTGGAACAGAGGCACTCGGAGGATGCTTGGGTAAATTTAGAGACTGCTGTGCGGGTTGGCAGCAAGCTGGGCGGTCATTTTGTTACGGGTCATGTGGATGGAATCGGTTGCGTGCAAGCAGTAGAACAAACGGCAAATTCCTGGGAGATCGGTTTTACAGCTCCTGAGTCTGTCGCCCGTTATATTGTCCCTAAAGGTAGTATTGCTGTCAACGGTGTCAGCTTGACTGTGGCGGATTGTGACTCGGCTGGCACTTGGTTTAAAGTGGCTGTGATTCCCCATACTTTTGCCCAAACGAATCTCTACCATCTCAAGACGGGTAGTTGGGTAAATCTAGAAGGGGATATTTTGGGCAAATATATCGAAAAATTAGTCCGTTCGGGTTCCAGCGGCATGACTGCGACTCCTGATGAGATTACACCTGGGTTTTTGATAGAACACGGCTATTTTTAGGTAGAGCCAAGAAAGGCAGAGGGGAAAAACGAACAATTCTGACGCAGACCGATTGGATATTATATCATGTCCTTACGCATCGGTTGTCTAAAAAATTCGTGTTTTTATTCTTATCTGCGTTCATCTGCGTTCATCTGTCTTTATAGCCCTTATAAGGTAGATGAGGTATGACTGACAGCTTATATAACCACTAAATTAAGAGGGCTAAAGCCCAACTACGTACCTCACTTACTTGAGAACCGCTATATCTGCGGTTAAATTTAACCAATGATGAAGACAGACAATGCCGATCGCCAGTCTAATGGGTGTTGGAAGGTTGCGAGTTAGGTAATGGCACTTCAGGTGAGTCGGAATTAATTGGCTGAGCTTTAGGAATTGTAGCTTCAGGTAATTGAGAGTTGGTTTCCTGGGTTTGAGGAACAGGTATTTCCGGTAATTGAGAGTTGGTTTCCTGGGTTTGAGGAACAGTAATTTCCGGTAATTGAGAGTTGGTTTCCTGGGTTTGAGGAACAGTAATTTCCGGTAATTGAGAGTTAGTTTCCTGAGTTTGAGGAACAGTAATTTCCGGTAATTGAGAGTTAGTTGGCTGAACTTTAGATAGCGGTACTTCAGATGGTTGAATATTAGGTATCTCGCTATCAGGTGGCTGGGAGTTAGCTTGGGGCTGCTGAGGTTTTTCGTAAGCCTTTGGTTCTTGAGTCGCTTGAGCAGTTTTAAAGATTTTCACCAATTGAGCCAAGCTATACTCTAGTTGAGCGCGTGGGTCTATAGCGATCCAGCCTTGCGGTGTTTGCTCCCGAACTTCAAAGTGGAGGTGAGGGCCAGTCGAGTTGCCGGTGCTGCCAACGCGCCCGATCGCAGTTCCCGGCTCTACCCACTCTCCTGGCTGGACTAAAACTTCTGAGAGGTGATTGTAGCGGGTTTCTTGAGTGTCGTTGTTGTGACGGAGAACAACAGACAAGCCGTAGCCGCCTAAGAAGTCTGCGATCGCAACTTTGCCAGCATGAGCGGCCAAAACTGGCGTTCCCATTGGCGCACCTAAGTCTGTCCCGGAGTGGAAACGGCGATCGCCACTGATGGGATGAATTCGCCAGCCAAACACAGAGGTAATTTCGGCGGGAACAGCCAATGGGAAAATTATTGGTAGATTGCTGTTGCCCACTTCTGCTTCTGATGGCTGCCCTTGCTTATAGTAGTAGGTCAATGCTGGATTGGGAAGAGTTTCATTGCCCCGGATCTCGCTATTAATCGTGCTTTCGCTGCGAGTGCTAAGATCTCCTTGTTTGCCCAGACCAATACCTCTGGGACTGATATTTATCGGACTAATATTGACTTTTCCAATTGCCGCCACCCTTACATCTCGACGCCTGGATTTCCAGGTAATTCGATCGGCAATAGGAAGACGTTTTTTCTGATAAGAACGGGGTAGATCGTCGCTTTGTTGCGTCTGGGGCAAACGGCTGATTCGATAAGAACGGGGTAGATCGTCGCTTTGTTGCGCCTGGGGCAAACGGCTGATTCGATAAGAACGGGGTAGATCGTCGCTTTGTTGCGTCTGGGGCAAACGGCTGATTCTATAGGAACGGGGCAGATCTTCGCTTTGTCGCGTCTGGGGCAAACGGCTGATTCTATAGGAACGGGGCAGATCTTCGCTTTGTCGCGTCTGGGGCAAACGGCTGATTCTATAGGAACGGGGCAGATCTTCGCTTTGTCGCGCCACTGTCAGCCGACTCTGCTGGTAAGAACGTACTGAGCGATCGCTTTGAGTGGGACGCGGTAGGCGACTGAGTTGATAAGAACCTGCTTGCAGATCGGTTTGAGTGGGACGCACTTGCCGTGAAGCCTGGTAGGAACGGACTGCGCGATCGGTTTGAGTGGGACGCACTTGCCGAGAAGCTTGGTAGGAACGGACTGCGCGATCGGTTTGAGTGGGACGCACTTGCCGATAAGCTTGGTAGGAACGAACTGCGCGATCGGTTTGAGTGGGACGCACTTGCCGATAAGCCTGGTAGGAACGAACTGCGCGATCGGTTTGAGTGGGACGCACTTGCCGAGACGCCTGGTAAAAACGGGGAATATCTCGCGTGCGCTGGCGGCGGCGTCCACTGACTGTATCGCTGGCGACAGCATTCCTTCTAACCCTTATTCTAGATACCGCAGCGCTACCGCAACGACCGCTTGCCCCTCCCCCGCTAAAAACTCTTTGACAGCCGGTTGAACGTTCCGACAGCACTACAGAACTTGGTGGTTTGTAAGAGCTAGTACCTAAGTCCCGCCTCCTTGTAGCACCCAGACTGTAATCAGTGGGGTCGATATAAGAGTTGTTATTGTTACTAGCCACAGATGGGGATGTTGTTCCAGCGCGTCCCAGCCTTGACCTCTGGGCGGTTCTAGGACGAGTGCGTGTCGTAAAAACTGGTGCGGCTTCTCTTCGAGCTTCTGGTGCCGGGTCTTGAGGCACAGCTTTGGGCATAACATCAGGAATTTGGGCGACCACAAACCCCTCCGATGGTGTTTGGTTTTTTGCCCAAACCATGCCGCCACCGAGAATTCCTAAACCACCGATCCAACCAATTCCCTGTACCAGCAGGAAACGCTGCCAAAAGCTGCTGCTAGAGTTAGTTGGGGCGGATTTACCCTGCTCGTGCGGGGTTGACTGGCTTATAGTTACTTCAATTTGCCGATCTTCTCTGGACTTAAATTTTAGTTGCTTGTCGCCGTAAACTGGTTCCATTATCTCCACCACACAGTAAAATTACTCAAAATCTTTAATTTTCAAATTGGGCAGATGGCATAGGCGATTGACGATCGATAATTCTTCACTTCTTTGAAATCTGCAAAAGATCCCATCCTGATTGCCATGCCCCATGCCCCTTCATTCATAACCCAGACTGATTGTACCGGGCTTGAGGTAAATTTCTGAACAGGGCCTCACCCCTTTTGGTAAGAGGCGAACTCGCAAATCGCCGTTAAGCGCAACACCGATGATGACTCCAAGGCGTCCATCGACCTGGACCGATCGCCCGATGCTTGTCAGTAGATTTGCGTAGGCGGGCAAAAGGGTATCTATGCCTTCTCGTTGCCAAAAATGATATCCAGACATTAATCCGACTAGAGTAATAGCAGCTAACATTTCTAATGAAAGTACTGGGCTGGTAAGATCTGTCAGGAAAGATTGGATATTAATGCCGGTTTCTGGAACTGGATTAGCCAAGTTAATGCCGACACCAATAACTGCTTTGGTAATGCGCCCCTGCTGCACCCTGGTTTCGCTAAGAATGCCGCCCAATTTGCGCCCTGAAAGTACTAGATCGTTGGGCCACTTGAGCAATACTGGTAGGTCGTACTCGCGCAAAATGGTAGCAATTCCCCAAGCTCCGCAAATTGTCAGTTGGGCACCCTGCTGAGCTGGTAAGTTGGGAGATAGCGCCAGAGATAAGTATAAACCACCAGGAGGAGAATGCCACTGTCGTCCCCACTGTCCGCGCCCAGCTTCTTGCTGAATGGCGATCGCAACTGTGAGAGGGCCAGCGCCAGCGTCGAGCAATTCCCACAGTTTCTGGTTGGTTGAGGGGAGGGTTTCAAAAATATGAAGCGAAAAGTCTAGGTCTTGAGTGTCTGACTGGCTAATAGGCGATCGCTCTAATGCTTTCCTGCGATATCGCACTGACTCAAGTGCTGCTGCAAACTGTTGGCGATCGAATCCCACGATACAAAAATTTTCCTCAATCGAGGCTTAGGTTAACATAGAATTCATTGTTATTTTGCAAAGTTTTGTAGCTGGCGTGAGCTACCAGTCATTCGCCGGGACAAACCTCACCCCCCAACCCCCTCTCCGCAACGGAGAGGGGGAGTAATAGTCTCCCCTCCCCGCAGCGGGGAGGGGTTGGGGGTGGGGTTCCACTGTCCGGTAGCCCTGGCCCGATTTCCTCACACGAGACTGAACCCGATCTGACAAAATCAATTAATTCTATGCACGTTTGGCACTGGCGCACCTGGGAAGGATTGCCTTATCTGACTTGTAGTCTTTTGGAACCTTGGCAGCACGGCTTTTTTACGCAACAGTTCTCGCCCCGCAACCCGGCTGAATTGGTGGCGGTGCTGCAACCTGACGCCCAAGTTTATCGAGTAAAACAGGTACACGGTAATAAGGTTCTCTCTGCTTCGGAAATTTGCGCTCAAATGGAAATCCCAGAGTTGGATGGCCTACCATCGGCGGATGGTATTCTGACGGTGCAGGGACAGCAGGCGGTGTGGGTTTGTAGTGCTGATTGCACCCCTGTACTGATTGCTGATGAGGTGACTGGACAGGTGGCGGCGGTTCATGCGGGTTGGCGGGGTACTGCTGGGAAAATTGTGCCGCAAGCGATCGCACGTCTTATCGCCCAAGGTAGCCTCCTCCCAGACCTTCGGATTGCGATGGGGCCTGCGATCGCAGGCGAGGTCTATCAAGTTTCTGTGGATGTGGCGGCTGAAGTAGGAGCCAGTATTATACCACAACAAGAAGGAATTTTGTCAAGTTTGCAGGAATTATCCAATTCACCGATATTGCCAGATCCAGAAGAGGGAAAAGTGCGGTTGGATGTGCGACGGGTAAATGAGTTGCAATTGGAACAGATGGGGATAAGTGGGGAACAGATTGCGATCGCACCTTATTGTACTTATCAGCAACCGGAGTATTTCTTTTCCTATCGCAGAGATAAGCTAAAAAAAGTGCAGTGGTCGGGAATTGTGAGTAAATAGAATAGCAGAAACGACTCCCTTCTGACCACAAGATTATGTAGGGGCGAAGCATTGCGGAATTAACGTTTCGGTTTTGAGTTAAGATTTATTCCGCAATGCTTCGCCCTCCCACTATAGTCTTCCACCACCGAAAGGAGTAATCTAAAAATCGGATGCAATTTGACAACTTATGTAAGTATCTCGCAGAGAAATATCCCGATCGATTTGCCAGTTGGTTATTAGGACAACCAACAACCAGCGTAGAAGTGTTAAAAACCGAGTTAAGTCTCGAACCAATTCGCGCTGATTCAGTCACACTTCTACGAACTCAATCAGAAATTCTAAATGCAGAATTTCAAGTGCAAGTACCAACTGGTAAACCGATGCCACTGTGGATGTTAAATTATTGGGTGCGGCTTTATTGGCAATATAATTTCCCAGTAACGCAAGTGCTAATTTGGCTGCAACCAAATAATAATCCGGCAGTATTTGAGCATGAGTTTCGTCAGGGATTAACCAGTCATGGATATCAAGTAATTCGGATGTGGGAACAATCCCCAGAACCATTATTACAATATCCAGGGTTGCTACCAATGGCTGTTTTGGCAGCTACTTGTGATGCGACTGGGTTACTGAATCGAGTAGCATCAGAAGTGGCTAAGATAGAGTCAACTGTTCAACGCCAAGAAATTTTGGCTTCCACTGAAATTTTGGCGGGTTTACGGTTTAATAGGAATTTGATTCGCAATCTTTTCCGGGAGGGAATTATGCGGGAATCTGTGATTTACCAAGATATTTTGGAAGAAGGAAGAATTGAGGGAAAACAAGAAGAAGCGCTAAAGATGGTGATGCGTCCGCTGACGCACCGCTTTGGTGTGCTAGATGGGGAATTGCAATCTCGTCTGGGAGGATTATCTGTTGAAGAGTTGGAGGATTTGAATGAGGCGTTGTTTGATTTTTCTGATATTTCTGATTTGGTGAATTGGTTGGAGGAAAGGGGGGGAATTTAAGGATGTAGGGACACGGCATCTGCAATGTTTGGGTGAGGGGTAAAATATTAACTATGCCGTGTCCTTTTAGGTTTTGTCGGTCAATCAGTTGAACACATTACTTCGCCAGTTGCGAATTGAACGCAAGCCTTAAGGTTACTACCTGGCCCCATGTTGCCGTAATGTTCGATCAATCCATCTGGCCGAATTCTAGATTGACCGTATTTATTAGCTTGAAAATCTTCAACATAAATAACTGAATTAACTGGTGCTGTAGACCTAGCCCATCCAGCATCACATCGACTTGAGTACCTTAGTTCAATCTTTGTGCCATCTGGTAATAAATTTAAATCTATTGTTCTTACATCTTTGTTGCATCTTTGATTTATAGCATCGCGATTTATGCAGGTTTCTTTACGGCATAAAGCGGTAAATTTTTGGATAATTTTTAAATAAGTAGGTATGGCAATAGCAGCAAGAATGCCAATAATAATAATTACCACTAAAGTTTCGGTTAAAGTAAATCCTTGATTCGCTTTTATCACGAAATTTGCTCCGGCATTACACATTATTTAAAGAGTATTTAATCAACAATTTTTCTCTAAAACGAGCCGCTTCTTCTCGTACAGAAGGAATCTCAGTACCAGCCACACGCTCTGCTTCACTTGCCAATTGTAAAGCTTCTTCAGTTTTGCCCTCTACTTCAGCTAGTTCAGCTAGACGCAGCAGCACACCAGCTATCGTATCTGGACGACTGATTTCTTGGCTGAGTTGAAGGCAATCTTGATAATACTGTCTGGCTCGATCGTATTCTCCCTGTAGGAAGTGCCAGCGTCCCAAGTTAAGTAATGGATCGGCTTGATAATAGCGATATCTATTAATCAGAGAAGTGTATCTTTCTAACGATTGTTTAAGTTCGGGATAACTTGCAGAAAAGTCTTGCAATTCTAAATAAAGTTCTCCCAAAACATTAGGTAATTCTGCTTCGTGAAAAGCCCAATTGTCGTTTGCAGACGAGCTAGTGCAATTAGCACTTACTACTTCCAAAGCTCTTCGATAGTGTTCTAGAGCAGAGTTTAGTTGTTGTTGGCGATGAGACAAAACTCCCAAATAACGCATCAATCGGCACTTTCCTCTGGGGTTTTCCAGCAGTTCGTACAGATGGAGGGATTCATTGAAGAATTTCTCTGTTGTGGCAAAATCTTCCCACTCCATACAAACCCATCCCATTTCGCTCAACAGTTGGGCTTCAATTGCCATATTATTTACAGCTTTGGCAGATTTGAGAACGATATTACCACAACGGAAATAGTCGTTCCAATAACCTAAGAACCACAATTTACCGCTGGTTTTTTCCCAGACTCTATACAGTAATTGAAATGAGCGATCGCTTTCCTCATTTTGCCCTGAACAAATTTGATATAAGTCTCGCAAAAAACTAAAAAGATTTGTTCTCTCTTCGAGAATGGTTAAATCGACTTTAGCCATAATCGCCTTTTCCTTGTGCTACCTGAATTTATATATCGATATCAAACTTAGATTTGGCTATTTGTTCAAAATCTTGCAGCGAGGGTTGCCAGGTGTTTACCAATTCTCCACGCAAACTGCTTCTAATCCAGGGATGTAAATCATATCTTTGATTACCTTTCGCATCTTGTACGTCTTCAATTAAATACCATCGTTTTAGTTCGCGTTTGGCTTTGTTCCACTCGCATTCTTGAACTTTCCCAGCATCAAACAATTCTAGGAGGGTAACACTTGCATCAGATCGACCCATGTAACCTAGTACGTTCTTAGCGATATTGCTAATTCGTTGCCATGCTATTTCTAGGGAAAATTTATAGAATTCCTCAACTTCTCCGCTAGCTTGTTCTAGAGCAGATAAGACTGGATCTAAAGCTCGATCGTCTAAGATCCGACCAACAATGAAATGCAGTGCTAAGGGGGCACCGCAAGATAATTTATACACTCGATAGAGTTGCTCGTTACTTGCTTCGCTCAACGCTGAAATATTATTATATTCTGCTTCATCTCGCAACAATTTGTATGACCATTCTTCTTCTAATCCTTGTATTTGGATTAATCCTACATAAGGAGGTTTAGTTTTCAATCGGCTGGTTAGCAATGCTCGACTGGGGTTGAGCATTTTAACAAGGTTTGCGAGAATATTTTCTACCTGTGAGGTTTCAGCATTGTCCAATACAATGAGGTACTTTTGTTCTCTCAGATGTTGGTTAACTCGCTCGATCGGACAAGCAAGTTGATGGGCTATTTGATTGAGAAAATGATGCCAATTAAGAGCGTCAAACTGATTTTCTTGACTGATGCAACCATCCACAAGTTCAGTTTGCCTTGCCGTAACCCATAGTACATCAGCGAAGAGATTTCTTTGCAGAGCTTCTTTAGCAACAACACTAGCAGCTTCCGTCTTACCATACCCCGCACTACCACTGAGAGAAAGAATAGATAACTCTTGGGGATCGCTGAGACGATTGAGTATGAGTTCAATCAGTGTATCTCGTCCCCACACCCGCCTACAGCGACTATTGGGGATAAATACCCCGCGTTGGGTTATCTCTAGGTTAGCGATCGCATCTGCTTCGCGATCGGCAATTTTTTCCCAGTCAACCCCTACAGTATTACAAATCTTTATAAAAGTCTCTCGGTCAATGGGTAAATTCCGCCAAAACCGCTTTAAGGTTGCTTCCGTGGTGTTGGCATCCTTACACCAAACTACAGACTGACGACCCCAGCGTTTCTTGCTTCTAGCTTTATCGATGATTTCTAGCCCTTGCTTAGATGCTCTGATGGAATCAGCCACGCCTATCCTCCCTCTAGCGAACGACTTTATCTAAAATTATGGCTCACTTTTGCTAACAAGGGTAGGGGTCTGTAGGCGCAGAAACCCGGTTTTTCCAGTCTTTTTGAGAATGGCACAAGATGTGAGCCAAAAAATGAGCCAAACTGAGCCGCCAAGCTTTTATACATCGGGCATTCTGAATATTGGAGGTCGTAAGTAAAAACCCAAGCAACCAAGTCTCTATGGGGCGTGCCAAGTCTATCTGGTAAAGACTATTTGTAAAGTTTTGTTGGAAAAACGACTTTGGCGCATAAAAAGCAAGGCTTAGTCCTGAGAAATAGATAGGAACCCACAATTGGCAATTTTCTAGTTGGTGGGTTGTTGGGATAAGAGGATCGACCTCTAGCCCCAATAGTCCTATTTCCATTTTCAAATCTTCTGCCAATTTTTCTAGTAAACATTCATAAATTGGTGCAATTACCTATGTTTAACCCTTTGATGTCCGATGGCAATAATCCGCTCAACTCCACAGACAAACCTTGCCTCAGTGGGGTAAGTGGCAGTATAGAAACAGGGACAGAAATTCTTTTCCAACCACCTGGAAAAAGTTTGAGTACAGGTGTTAGCCAACCACCAATTGATATTTCGCCCTTAGCAGGTGGCAATAGCGATAACTTCATCCTATCCGCTAGTCATGTTTTGCCAGAAAGTGCTTTGGTAGAGCAAGCTTTAGAATCTGGTAAAGATATTCTTACTGGATTGGGAAAAGATCCAGATTTTACCAATAAAATGAATATTGCTTTTGGCAATAGTTGGGATGCTAAGGTTGCTAGTAATTTAGTGAAAGATTGGCTCACTGGGGATTTTAGCGAATTGCCAAAGATTGAGATTCGTGCAGGTGTAGAAATTAACGAGGCGAATGGAGCATTTGCTGCGGCTAACAATACGATTTATTTATCGAGGGATTTCCTTGCCAAGAATGCTGGTAATACTGAGGCGGTAACGAGTGTAGTGCTGGAAGAAATTGGACATTCGATCGACTCGAAAGTGAATGTTTCCGATGCGGCGGGAGATGAAGGGGATATTTTTGCGAGACTTGTGCAAGGTAAAACGATAAGTGCAGATGAACTTTTGGGATTAAAAGCTGAGGATGATCGTGCGACTATCACTATCGGTGGTAAAGACATTTCTATTGAAATGTCTCAGATTGCAATGACATCTATTGGTGATAAAGTTTACCAATCTCACCGAGGTCTAGATAATAAAATCTACACTCGTTTTTCTAAAGGTTTTACCTCGGATGGGGAGGGAGTCATCTGGAGTGATTGGAAAGCAACTACTAGCGGAACAACCTATAGCGCTCCCAGTTTAGAAACTTTCAAAGGCAAACTCTATCAGTCTACTCGAGGTACAGACGATAAAATCTATACCCGTTCTTCCACTGGTTTTACCTCTGATGGTGAGGCAGTCACATGGACTGATTGGGTTCCCGCACCTGAAGAAAATACCAAGACAAAGAATGCCATAGCTTTAGAAGTTTTCCAAGACAAACTCTATCAGTCTCACCGAGGTTTTGATAATAAGATTTATAACCGTTCTACCTCCGATGGAGTTACTTGGAGTGGTTGGACAGCAACTACTAGCGGAACAACCTATAGCGCTCCCTCTCTAGAAGCTGTTGGCAACAACAAACTCTATCAATCTAGTCGAGGTACAGACGATAAAATCTATACCCGTTTTACCTCCAATGGCAGCACTTGGAGTGAATGGAAAGAATCAGGAGGAACAACTTATAGCACTCCAGATATAGAAGAGTTTAAGGGCAAACTCTATCAATCTACTCGAGGTACAGACGATAAAATCTATAGTCGTTTTTCTGCGGATGGAATCAACTGGAATCAATGGAAAGAATCTGGTGGAGAAACGCCGACTGCGCCGACATTAGAAGCTGTCGGTGATAAACTCTTTCAGTCTGTTCAGGGTCTAAATCAGAAAATTTATACCCGTTTTTCCAGCAGTGTTGCTTCTAATAGTGAAATAACTTGGAGTCCTTGGAAGGAATCTGGCGGGTATTCACCGCTCGATCGCGATGATTTTTCTGTGATTCCCACAGGTGAATTCAATGCGGAATATTACAATAACAAAGACCTCAGTGGCGCTCCCACTGTCATCTATAAAGAGAGCAAAATTGACAAGAATTGGGGTACTGGTGGCCCTGGTAAAAGCATAGCAAATGATAACTTTTCTGTACGTTGGACAGGTAAGTTTAATTTCGACCAAAGTAACTATGCGTTCAAGGTAAAAGCTGATGATGGAGTTAAGCTTTGGGTGGATAATAAATTGGTGATTAATCAGTGGAAAGATCAATCACCGACTGAATACAGTGCCAATGTTGATTTGACTAAAGGTACTCACGAAGTCAAAGTTGAGTATTACGAGAAAGAAAAAGGCGCTCAAGTTAAGGCTTGGTGGGAGAAGGCTGGTTACTATTCTCAACTTAGTCCTTTAAAAGAAGATGATTGGGATCGGGAAACAGGCGATGATATTCGATTTGATGGAAACCCTAGTAATGGAGAAAGTCGCACAGAAATTAAACAAATTTATGCAGATATTTCGACAGCAATATTGGGTAGTCAGCGTAAAATGAATGCGGGATACTTATATGACCAAAGTTACTACAATGCTTTGGGTAAGTGGCATTCAGGAATTGATTTTAAGGCTAAAGCTGGAGATACTGTAAAAGCAGCAGCCCAAGGAAAAATTGTCTGGACAGATGACACGGGCGCATCGAGCAACGGTTATTTCATTGCTGTCGAAGATAAAAATGGTAAGCAATGGGTCTATGGTCATTTACAAAGTCTAGGCAATTGGAAAATAGGCAACACGGTAAAAGTCGGAGATCAAATTAGTACAGTAGGAAGTCAACTAGGAAGCAATGCACACTTTCACCTAGCGGTCGGAACTAAAAATGGTTCTGTTAGCGCATCCCCAAATCAAAATTTAGTCAGACAAGCAACGATGAGTCCTCTTGAAGCATATTGGCTGTGGAAAAATAGCTAATAGATTGTTAGTAATTCGTGTAAGGCGATCGCACTTTCTAATCGTGAGGTGCGATCGACCAACTAACTAAGTCGATCGCAAACCAACCCTTTTTTTTACTTAACCAGGAAATTTACCATGATTAACCTAAAAATTCCCTCTCTGTTCTTAACTTCTATTACCGCAACTCTTTGCTGCCTATCTGTCATCAGCAAACCAGCGGAAGCTAGTACTTTGTACAAGGATTGGAATTATGCAATTGATTCCTTTAACGACAGCATAACAGGAAACAATGTGGGTGGCACTAAATATGAAATCTACGGTATGGCTTTTAAGCAAACTGCTGATGAGATTTTTGTTGCTATTAATACCAATTTGCCTCTAGCAGGAACTAGCAGTAATTATGCTGCTGACGGTCACGTTGGCTTGGGAGATCTACTCTTCAATTTTTCAGGAAAGAATCTTAGCACTGCTAGTGCTAGTAAAAGTTTGTTTGGCATCCGATTTGTTAACAACAATGACTCTGGTGTTAGCACTACAGGCATTCACGATAAGGTCACGGCTAAAAGTGTCGCCAAGGACAATGGTATTGCGTTAGATAGCTTAAGCGAGTACAACGCATGGGTTAAGCAAAATGGTAAAACACCATCTATAGGCGATTTGGCTGCAAATGACCCTTACTTCAATCAGGCAATTCACGTTCAAAACGTTATTGCTTCTGGGACGAAGATAGGTGATATTAATCTGTTGAGTAATTTAAGCGGTCTTAGTCTTGATTTTGGTCACTTCGGTGCTAATGGTTCTCATACGATCGCATTGAGCTTTGCTCGTTCTTTGTTACCAGACGGAGATTTTATTCTTAGCTTTGCTCCAGAGTGTGATAACGATATCATTGCTCTAAAGGGCAATCTTGAAACTATACCAAAACCTGTACCAGAAACCGTACCAGAACCATCATCTTCTGTAGGTTTACTCGCATTTGCTGCTTTCGGCGGGATGCTGCTGAAGCGCACAAGGCAAAAGAAAGCTTTGAATGCAAGCATCATCTAATCGAGCGGAAATTGGGCGCAATATCACTTTAACTTTGTGCTGATTTTTTGCGCTCGCATTTGGCGTAAATTGTATATGCGATCGCATCTTTTTCATCTATACAAATCTTGCACTTGCGCTGATAGCCCGCCTGGGGTTCAAACCCCAGGCTAATAGCGAAAGTCCACTTAAGTGGACTGAAGAAAATGAAATATGTATTAAGTCGGATTTATCCGACTTTAGCTATTAGGCGGGGAATTGATTCCCCGCCGGGTTATAACAACTGGTGCAAGATCTATGTCTGCAATTGTCAAATGCGATCGGACTTCCCATTTCGTCAGAATGCGATCGCTCTTAGTAGTTTCAGATTACGTAAAAAGCGATTACTCTTCCTTGTCTTACCAATCTTAAGTCACTGGCAAATTAACAATCCGATCTTGATATTCGTTTTCAAAAGAAGCTTCAGCAATAAAAATAAAATCTTCAATGGTTTGACCCATACTCAACTTGGGATTCAGAATAAATATTCCTGGAATATGACGACCTATAGCTATATGGTCAGTTAAATGTACAGGCATAGATGTACGGTTATTTGTAACCAACACAAAATCATGTTCCTCACACCAGCACAAAATTTCTGGGTCTAAAGTTCCTCTGGGAGGAGTACCAGGCTCACCGACTATCCACATAACTATATCGGGATTTCGTCGGTGTAATTGTATTTTATAACTAGGGTCTACATTTTCATCCAACAAATACTTCAGACTCATTTGCTTTTTTCATTGCCTCTCTTTCTGCTTTTAGTTTCCGCATCCGCACTACAGCCGGAGGCGGGTTTAATTCTTGTGCTTTACGTTGCTGTTCTCCCCACTCTAACCAATTAGCTAAATACTGACTGACAACTTCTTTATTATGTAGATAATAAAGGATTGTGGCATAAACTTGCTCTAAAGTTAGTGAAGGATAAGTTTGGGCAATTTCTTCTGGAGTTCGAGAGCGATGAATGAAGTCATAAAGGATGGTTTCAATTCCTACCCTTGTGCCTTTTAGTCTAATATCATCGGGACGCTGGAAGTCGAAATAGTCGTCTAGTTGCATTAGTCAATTCTCCTACTATCGTGGCTTATGTGAAAGTATTTTATTTTTTTTAACCAAAGTGCGATCGCGTATCTTGCCTAGCCGCATATCGAGCTAGCTTTTATTCGGCTGTCAAATATTGCTTAGCTAGTTCAGCACTGGTTGGTAAACGGGTTTCTTAATTAGACTGTACCATAATAAGCAGTTTGAGAATATATAATTTGATTGTATCCAATATTTTGGATTACTAAAATAAGTTTTTTTCTCTTTTTAGGGTCGTTTAGGTTGTTGCAAAATAAGTGCGATCGCTAATCTAACAGCCGAACCAACCGCTGACATACGAGCCGAATCGCTAGCCGTTTTTTCCCATTTCAAAAGATGTTCTTGAAATGCCGAATCTCGCTTAGCTCGTCGTGCGATCGCTTGACCGATAACCTTCTTCTGAATTTCCTCAGTAGATATCCCTTGGCGCTTAAGATAATCGAGCAGCCGTTCCAAGCTACCCACAAATTGTTCTGGCTCTTGAGACATCAAAATAGCTTCGATTTGACGCAAAACTTCTTGATACACTTGCATCTGTTTATCCATTGAAGGTCGCGACTGCGGCTTCTTTGGCACAGTTTCGTCTAATGTTTTACCTGATGTTTGCTCGGAATTTTCCTGACGAACTACGATATTAAGTAGGCTGAGGATTTGCGGACGGCAATTTAAGATGCGCTGGAGCATTTCTGGGTAGAGTTGCAAAAAGCGCGATCGCACTATTTTCGCATTCAGCAACCGATTCGATGCCAGCCGCAGCAAATACTGCCCAGTCGTCGATTCAAAAGATTTAATCGTCAGAGTAAGTTCTGGAGACTCCTGTTCCATCTTAGTTATAGTAAAGATCAGCGCTGACCAATCCGGCTCCTCTCTCAAATCGATTTCGATATTAGAAGAATCTTCTAGATACTCTTTGGCTAGCTCTCCAGGTTGCAAATCCCGACCGACAGGATAGCGCTGGGTTGGACTTTTAGTTGCATGATTGAACTGGGTAAAAACGTAACGACACTCAACTTTAGAGAGATCGACATCTTCGATATGCCAATTCTCAATGCAGACGCCCGTCATTTGCGCCCGCTCCAGATTCGTGCGAATTAAATGACTTTCCACTAAATACGCTTCGCTCAAGTCGCTTTCGCTCAAAGTCGTATCGCTTAAATAAGCACCAGACAAATCCGCCCGCCGCAAATCTGCCCCGCGCAAATTAGCCTCACTCAAATCCGATCGCAGCAACAATACGTCTTGAAGATTAGTTCTTAATAAATAAGCTTTTTTCAAACTGGTTTTCAGCAGATAAGCACCAGCCAAATTAGCTCGGCTCAAGTCTGCACTGTCAAGGTTTGCTTCACTCAAATCGGCACCCGTAAGAACCACCCGGTGCAAATCTGCCTGACTCAAATTCGCCGATCGCAAACAAACACCAGTAAGGTTTGCTTCTGTTAAGTTAGCCCCGATCAGAATCGCTTCTCGCAAATTCGCCGATTCCAGATTTGCTTCTCGGAGATTAGCATTAGTGAAATTGGCGCTAATCAAGCTGGCACGACGAAGATTGGCCTCCATCAATTCCGCTTTCGTCAACTGGGTTTCATTTAGTTTGCTGCGTTCGAGATTACTTTGATCCAGCTTAGCGCCCTGGAGATCGGCACCGCTTAAATCTGCTTCTTCTAGCACTGCCCAATTCAAATCAGCCTCTTGCAGATGAGCAAAACGCAAATCGCCTTTGCTAAGATTTGCCCCACTCAAAATCGCTTGATTTAGGTTAGCACCGGCCAAGGTAGCATGGCGGAGGTCGGCTTGGCGAAGACAGGCACCGTGCAGTTTGCTGCGACTCAAAAATGACCAACTAAGATTTGCGCCTGTGAGATTAGCGCCTGTGAGGTCAAGATCCTGCAAGTTGACGCTGGTGAGAATAGCTCCACTAAGGTCAATGTGGGCAAAATCCCGCTCTCCTTGTTTGTATCGAGCCAGAAAATCCTGTACTTGCATTACGACCCCTAATATTTAGGCAGAAGTGGCAGCAGATTAGGTAACCGATTTAACGAATTATAGGGGCGGGTTTTAGCATATTGACCTTAGTGGAGCTTCACAGTTAAGTACATCTGCTGAGTAAATCAGTCGCAGTATGCAAGCCAAAGCCTAAGCGAGTGCCTACGCTTCTTCTATCTTTCCTTAGTCTACCCAGATTAGCGCTGGACGTAAGTTGCTATCTAAAGGGGCTAGAAAAGTCACTCATTCACTCATTCACTCATTCAATCATAAGGATTCTTCCCTCTTCCCTCTTCCCTCTTCCCTCTTCCCCTAGCCCCTAGCCCCTAGCCCCTTCTTTAGGGGAGCCAGCGGGGATGAAAACCGGGCAAGGGCAACTGTTCTGGCTGCATCTGGGCAGGGTTTCCTTGGGCGGGTGCGGCTGAAACTAGAGGTAATAGCCAGAGGGTACTAGAAGTAACTGCTTCGCCACTATCTGTTCGCGGGGCATCAGACTGTTCTCCTGCCGATAAGGGTGTTGTGAGGGGTTGGTCAAATAGTAGGGCGATGCCATCTGGCGATAGGCTAATTTGCACCTGTCGCTGATTTGGCAGCACTAAAAGTGGTTTCATTTCGCCTGTCTTGAGGTCAATGGCGGCAATATATGGCTGTTCTTGGTATTGCTGTCCGGGGATAAGTTTGGTTAGGAGGCAATAAAGAGTCTGCCCCATAGAATCGAATTGGGCGCTCACAATTGAGCCGGTTATCCGCAAAAGTTCTTTTTCAATTCCCTGGTTGGTTATTAAGTAGAGCGATCGCGTGTAATCTGTGTTAAATTTCACCATCGCCGCTGCTGTACCATCTCTGCTGAAACTAGCCACCGTACCGAATTTGGGCAAGAAATCGAGGGGTTTATCTTGGGGTGCTTCTAGGGGTACGATCGCTAATCCTTGTCCTTGCGCGATCGCTAACGCCTTACTATCGGGGGTAATCAAAAAATCGCCTCCCAGTTGGCCTTCCAGGGGCTTCGCAGTAGGGCGATCCGAGCTATCCATCTTTACTGTCCAAATGCTAAAATCCCCTGGATTCCGTCGATTTACCCGCTGCACGACAATGGTTTTTCCATCCGGTGACAGGTCAAACTTCAGGTTTTGGTAGTCTTTTTTGTCTAGAACCAGCCTGACTTTACCAGCTGGTTCTGGGTTTGTGACTTGTGTGTTTGGGGATTGGGGCGCGATACCAGTTGTGACAGTATAAAGATTTTGTTCCAGTACGGCTTGAAGCTGGGATGTGCGATCGTTCGCTGAAAACAAAATGCGACGCGAATCAGGATAAGGTATAAAATCGCTCACTACCAGGTCTGCTGGCGTCAGGGCGATCGGTTTTGGATCGACTGCGCTGAGATTGACCAGCATCAACCGACCTGCTTCATTACCCTGTACGCTCAAGTAAACGAAGGCCCGATCGCGCGTGCGGAATTTAGCCTCAAAAGGCTTGATGTTAGCTTCTTTTTCTTCTGAACTAGCAAATCGGTCTTTTGCTCGGAGCAGCTTGACTTCATACTCAATGCCGTATGGGGCAGGTGCAATTAAGGTATAGGCCAATTTACGTCCAGCCCAGCTAAATTTTCCTGGTAGGGGCGGATTAATTTGCAGATTTGCTTCTACACTTGCGTGTTCCATTGGGCGGCTAAAAGTCAGGATGAAGCGGTTATCTTCAGATCCAATTTGTTTATTTTCCCAGCTGAAATCTCGCACGCGGGCTGATGAATGATCTCCCTGCCACAATAGCAGCCCTATAACTACACTCAGCACCAGCATAACCGTAATAGCAACGCGGTCAAGGGGCTCAATCCATTTTAGATTTGGGGTTTTGAATTTTAGATTGATCATCGGTCATTGGTGATTGCTGATTGGTCATTGGTCATCGGTCATTGGTCATTGGTCATTGGTGATTGGTCATATTAAGTACTGATGCGATAAGTCTATAACCGAACTTGATTTCATTAGACATCTCCAGAAATTAAAGGTGCGTTACCTGGAACCATTGTAGAGACGTTGCATGCAACGTCTCTACATTCTTTTTTGGAGAGGTCTGTTAGAGAACTCAAGTTGTTAGTTACTTGCTTTCTGGGTATGTTGTTGCGATGCCGCGCTCTTATTAGAACTTGGATAAGAGCGCGGCATCGCAACAACGTACCTAATACCAGCCTCAACTATATAACTAGCAACTTGCGTTAGAGAAATAACTAATGACTAATGACTAATAATCGTATGGGTTTTTAGGTTCGGGAATAGGTTTGATAGAGCTAGCTTGGATAGTCAATTGACGTTTACCTCCCAGATTTTCGGTGATTGCTTGGCCTTCAACTTCTAACCAAGAATCGGGTTTAAAGGCGGTGCGGAGTAGGGGCGAAGCATCGGTGTAGATAGACTCAGATTCTGAATCGGAACTTTTGACACTGATGCTTCGCCCGTACAGTTTGACTGGCAACCCTACTGGATAGGCATCGGCGGCGCAGCAGGTAATTACAAAGCGGGAAAGCAGTAGGTATTGCTCTGGTAATTCTTTAGAATGGATAACAAAGCCCTGCACTTTCATTTTTTGTCCGGTGTAGGCGTCGGGTTCTGGATAGGCGTTTAAGGTTCGCACCCAGTCAATGAGCGATCGATCTTCGGAACGTTTTGCACTCCTAAATTCTTGGGGCTGCGATCGCGTCATCGACAAGGAATCCGTGATGCCCCTCGATAATGCTGTTTGGCTCGTAAACGGTTTGGGTGTAATTATAAAACCCACGATCGCTGTTGTCAGGAGCAAAGCCGTACTCCAACCGGGGGGAAATAGAGAAATGTGTTGAGGTTGGGAGTTGGATGAAGGACGTGGGAAAGTAGACGGCTCATTCTTGATGGTGCTATCTCCGCGACGCGAAGACCCCTTCTGAAAACCAAACAATTGCCGCATCAACCCACCGCCTGAAATTACTAACCAAAGTAGAGACGCGATTAATCTCTTTTGTACAGATGAAGGTTGACGCTTGAGGATTTGTTCGTTGTAGAGGAGGGATAATCCTTTTAAAATACCGATGACAAGCAAAGCAAAGCCACCTAAGATCGCCAACCAAAAGTAATCGGGATGAATCAGCAGGTATAACTTGCCTGTTATCCAGTATTTCAACAGCAAAATGCCCCAGGCGACGATCGCAACTACATCCAGCCAGGGCAGTAGGGTATGTGGGTTTGTGGATTTTGGATTTTGGATTGTCATTGGTAAAGTGAAAGTTCCGATTTGAGATTGAAGAATTGCCGATTGAAAAATTCAATTTGAAATCTACAATCTTAAATTTGCCATCCTCATTAGTATGCCAATTGATAGATCAAGGTAAACAAGAAGGTAAGTAGAGCGGCTAGAGCCAATAAATAAAATACCGCTCTTGGTTTGAATATTGACAGCAGCAAACCCATGCTTTTGAGGTCAATCATCGGGCCAAATACCAGAAATGCTAGCAGGGAGCCGCTGGTAAAGGAAGAAGCAAACGAGAGGGCAAAAAACGAATCCACAGTTGAACAAATTGACACCACTGCTGCCAATACCATCATCGCTACTATAGAAGCGATCGGGCTATTACCCACGGAAAGGATAATTTCGCGGGGAACTAGGATTTGAATAGAAGCTGCGATCGCGCTCCCTAGCACTAATACAGCTCCTAACTCCCGCAGTTCCTGCACTGTATTGTCCAGAAGCAGACTCAGACGATATTTTAGAGGTTTACTCACCGCCGCAGACGCTCCTGTAACCGGGAATGCCGCCGTGTCCATTCGGATGACTTTACCAGGCCCACCGAGTAAAAAAGTACCCGACTGCAACAAAGCAGGGGCTGCATTTTCCAGTTTGGGGATCTCAGACCAGGCAATTCGGCGTTTGGGTGTTGGCATCGCGCTGGCGACTTGTCGTTGCAGCAGGGGTCGCAAATCAGCCTGAGCGCTGAATATCCAGCCAACAATAGTGGCTATGCTCAGGGAACATAGTACCCGCAGTACGACAATTTCTGGTTGCTCCCGAAATGCTGTCCAAGTTGCCCATATTACGATCGGATTGATTGTCGGAGCTGCGAGTAAAAACCCGATCGCCACTGGTGCGGGTACCCCCTGCATCAGCAACCGCCGTGCTACGGGGACGTTACCGCACTCGCAAACTGGAAACAGGAAGCCCGCTAAACTGCCAACTAAAGCTCCCAGCAGGGGGTTCCGAGGCATAGCTGCACTCAATTTGCGCTCATCGATAAACAACAGCAGCAAACCTGAGAACAGAACCCCCAACAGCAGGAACGGTATCGCCTCTACTAGCAAACTCAGGAATAAGGTAAAAGCATTGTTCAATTGAGTCATTCGATTCGTGGTGAGGAGCTTTATCTATTTCTAGGCATTTGTCAAGATATTTTAACCAATCTAGTCCTCTTCCTATAACCGTATATATCCCTCTTTTCACCCGTAAGGGCGAATCTTGCCTCAGTATTAACCTATATTCTGTAAGCAGATAAAGAGAACGGTCAAAATTTTTGACCGAGATTACAGGGAATCACTCGCTTGCTTTGTGTAGTCATTTACTAAGCTGTTTAGATTAATCTTCTTATGTTGCAACTGGCCCAAATGGAACTCGCAAGTCCAAGGCTAATACGGCTTGATTTCGAGGATTTAACGGCATTTGAGCGCGTAAACGACCAGTATCGCCACATGGGTATCCGGTTTAGTGGTGCGATCGCTATAGAACCTTCTAACCCAGGATTTAGGGCCAAATCCGGATCGACAGTCCTCATCCCAATGGGAAATCTGATGAGCCTGAGTGCCTATTTTGACAAACCCAGCTGCTGGGCTGGAGCCTTTGTTTGCAGTACCAGAATTGTCGTCTTAACGGCTTATGACCGGGAGGGAAATTTCCTCGGTCAGACTAGCACTGTAGCTAACCAGCCCAGTCTACCAGATGGGCAATCGGAATCTTCGCCCCAGCAGCTAGAATTAAACCGGCACGGCATTGCCAAGGTGGAGTTTCATTCCTACGTGCCGTTTACTCTGGATGATTTCTTTTTTGCGTTAATGCCTTGATAAAAAAATACGGCTCTTCCGTATTTACTATGCTATTTGAGCGCTTGTGCAGAGGAGCGCTTGTGCAGGGGAGCGCTTGTGCAGAGGAGCAGAGGAATAAAAATGTTATTTTTTTGAACAAAAGCATAACAACTCCTCATAGCCGCGCGATCGCACTCTTCCCCAACAATAATCCTGGTTTCTCTCCGCCGACTGGTATTTTTCAAATAGGTTCTTAGCGGCTGCAAAGCAGATAGCACAAAAGTCTCCTAAGTCTCCAAATCTTAAGTAAAACGATCTAATGTTTAAGAATTAGTTAACTTACAGTTAAGAAAAATTCCGAGCATTTAAATTTTTTAGAAAATATTATTTTATGTATATTTTGATTTTCCAAGTAGTTAGAATAGGGTAGTATAAAATTTCTGGATTAATCTGCAATAGATACCTACGCTGCGCCTGGAACACCTGCGCGTCGTCTGCCTCTGTGTAGAAATAAAAAATTAAGTAGTAGTGGTATTACAGGGTATTTTCAGCATCTCGCAATATAGACTCCCAGAACTGACCGAGGAATTCCTTAATGTTTGTTGCGAAACAGATCTCTTTCGACTTATCAGTTCTAGCTACGTTACAGACGAAGGAACTCAGTTTGCAGTCAACGCTGCAAGAGTTGTCGCTGTACAATTTTACAGTGGAAAGCGATCGACCTGGTGGCGAAGTAGCTATGGCATTTCAAGATAATCCGCTGCTGCCTGGAGTTATCTTGACAGAACGCAATCGGCTTTTGGGCATGATTTCTCGGCGGCGATTTTTGGAATACATGAGTCGTCCCTACGGACTGGAACTTTTTTTGAAGCGACCGATTAAATCTTTATATCTTTTAGCCAATACCGATACTTTAATTTTCCCAAGCGATACTTTAATTGTGATGGCAGCTAGTCGGTCTTTGCAGCGATCGGCAGAACTACTTTACGAACCGATTGTCGTTGAAATAAAGCCAAAGGTTTATAGATTGTTAGATGTCCATCAATTACTTGTCGCTCAATCGCAAATTCACGAATTAGCATCTCAACTAATTGGTAAACTTTATCAACAGCTTGAGAAAGCTAACCTGGAGTTACAGCTCCTCGCCACTGCTGACGGCTTGACCAAAGTTGCTAACCGTCGTAGATTTGACGAATACCTGGACAGCAAGTGGCACGAACTTTGCCGCGAGCAACTACCGCTCTCTTTGATTATGTGCGATATCGATTGTTTCAAAAGCTATAACGATACCTACGGCCATTTAGGAGGAGATGCTTGTTTGGAGCAAGTCGCGCAAGCAATTAGTTCTTCTGTAAAGCGACCGGCAGATTTAGTAGCGCGTTATGGAGGCGAAGAATTTGCTGTGATTTTGCCTAACACCTCAGCAGCTGGTGCTGTCACCTTAGCAGAGCAAATCCGAATGAATGTCAAAGCGCTACAAATCCCTCATATCAAGTCCTGCGTTATACCTTATGTGACCATAAGTTTGGGTGTAGCTACTATCGTTCCTGACTCGGAATTAACGCCTGCAAGCTTGATCGCGGCAGCCGATCGGGCACTTTATCGCACCAAAGCGTTGGGACGCGATCGCGTCAGCGTTCTCTAGCTATAGCCATTTCTTTGTGGGTTGGGTTGAGCGCCTCAACCCAACCTACAAAGCTACTGAACTCCCAGAAACCCGGTGAAAGCAGGAGTTACCGGGTTTCTAAGCGCCTGGCAGTTTTACGTTTAATTATGCCCACCTACTTATCAGTAATTCCCAATATTTAAAAGTAACCAATTCAGCGCGGTTTATTTACAGCAATTAGGTTAAGCTTTAGTTAAAATAAGGTTTTTATCAGGTTAAAAATTTCCAAATCTAAAGTTTTGATTTAAAAAAAACATACCTAAAAACAATAGATTATAATGAATCATGTTATACAAACTAAAGAAACTTATTGAGACATAACGTTATGTTTGCTTTAAAACAGTCATATCCCGAAATGTCAGTTCTGCACTCATCAGAAACCCAAGGGCTGAGTTTGGACTCAACCCTCCAAAACTTGTCTCTCTATGATTTTAGTATAGAAAGCGATCGCCCAGGCAGTGAAGTAGCACAGGCGTTAGAAGATAACCCGCTGCTGCCAGGAGTTGTTTTGACAGACCTCGGTCAGTTTGCGGGAATGATTTCCAGACGGCGATTTTTAGAGTGTATGAGTCGCCCCTACGGACTGGAACTGTTTTTAAAGCGACCGATTAAGTGTTTATATGTATTGGCCCATACCGATATTTTAATTTTTCCAAGCGATACTTTAATTGTGATGGCAGCTAGGCGGTCTTTGCAGCGATCGCCGGAGCTACTTTACGAACCGATTGTAGTTGAAATTGAGCCTAAATTTTATAAATTGTTAGATGTACATCAATTACTGATCGCCCAGTCGCACATTCACGAACTGACAACACGGCTACTGAAAGAACAAACCAAGTCTCAGATGATGCAAACCGAAAAGATGGCGAGTTTGGGACAGATGGTGGCTGGAGTCGCTCACGAAGTTATAAATCCAGTTAACTTTATTTCGGGAAATTTGGAATACCTATCGAATTACAGCCAAGACCTGATTAAATTAATTTCAGCTTACGATCGAGAAATTCCAAAAGAACCGCCGCTAGTGAAGGAAATTAAGGCAGAAATAGAATTTGAGTTTTTACAAGAAGATATGCTGCAAATGATTGACAGCATGAAAATGGGGACAGAGCGATTAGTCAAGATAGTTAATAGTCTGCGTAATTTCTCGCATATGGGAGAGAGTAATAAAAAAGCAGTCGATCTGCATGAATGCCTTGAAAGTACCCTGTTAATTCTGCATAACCGCGTCAAACACAGTATTGAAGTGGTGAAAAAATATGGCGAACTGCCGCCAGTACCCTGTTACTCAGGTCAGCTGAGTCAGGTATTCATGAATATTATTAGTAATGCGATCGATGCACTGATGGATAAGAAAGAATCGAACGCAGAACCTACTTATGGATGGAGACCGCAAATAGAAATTGCTACTGAAGTGATAGAAGTTGATAATTATACATGGGCAGCCGTTCGCATTGCTGATAACGGGTTTGGTATCCCGCTGGAAATTCAGGGGCGGATTTTTGAAACTTTCTTTACTACTAAGCCTGTTGGGAAGGGAACGGGACTGGGGTTGGCGATCAGCCATCAAATCGTGACAGAAAAGCACCGGGGTAAATTGAATTTGCGATCGCGATCGCTCCTCGACGCGGATGCGCTAGGAGAATCGCCACAGAGTACTGGAACAGAATTTGAGATCCTGCTGCCCCTGGGTTGAAATATTGGCTGGGTGGATGGGCAATGCTCACCTACTGCTCTGTGTTGTTTGGATAGAACCAAAACTTGTGGAAATGGTAGGCTATTTGAGGAGCTAAATCCAGTTTTCTGCATAGTTATAGGTCGGAAGCATCGTGCCAAACAACAATATTGTCTCTCCCCCGCACTTGTCCGAGGGCAGCGATCGAGACCTCACGATAGAATCAACCCTCCGAGAACTGCGACTGTACAGTTTTCAAGTTCCAATCGACTGCCTGGGTATAGAAGTTGCCCGCGTTTTTGAGAAATATCCCCGACTGCCTGGAGCTATCCTGGTCGATCATGGTAAATTTGCCGGGATGCTCTCGCGGCTGAGGTTGTTGGAATACCTGATCCGTCCTCACAGACTGGAACTATTTTTGCACAAACCGCTGCACATTCTCTACACCTATGCTCGCACTGACGTTTTAGTTCTGCCGGATAGTATGCCGATTTTGGCGGCAGCTCAGCACGCACTGCGGCGAGCGCCCGAACTTTTGGGAGAACCCGTTGTAGTCAAAACCGAACCCAACATTTATCAAATGTTAGATATTCATGAATTACATATCGCCTACTGGCAAATTCGAGGCATAGAAACTCAGGTACGGTACGAACGCGCCCAAGCCCAAATGATTCAAAGTGAGAAAATGGCTAGTTTGGGGCGTTTAGTGGATGGGGTTGCACACGAAATTTTAGACCCGGTGGGTTTTATTTGGGGGAACTTAACTCATGTATCGATGTACACCGAAAGTTTGATGGAGATCGTTTCTGCTTACGAAAACCACCTGCCCCAGATCCCCAACAAGATCGCCGAACTAAAAGAAGATATTGAATTTGATTTTTTACGACAAGATTTACCGCGTGCGATCGAGAGTATCAAAACTGGAGCGGAACGGTTAAAAAAATTAGTAATAAGTCTGCAAAACTTTTGCCATATTGATGAAGTTTATCCGAAGCCAGCCGATTTGCACTCTTTGCTAGATAGTATCGTGCTGCTGCTGAAAAGCCGTCTGACAAGTGAAATCGAAATTGTCAAAAATTACGGAAATTTACCGCCTGTACCTTGTTTTGCTGGGCAATTAAATCAGGTATTTATGAATATCCTCATTAATGCTGTTCATTCCTTGCTCAATGAGGCGGTTCACCAAAAATTTGCGATAGAATTTCAGGGGGGAATCCGACAGAACCCAGGCCGCAAACCTCGGATTGAAATCACAACCAAAGTTTGTTCCCTGGAACCTGCGGCAAATACAGGTGAACCATTACCTCGCTGGGTTTTGATTAAAATTGCGGACAATGGGCCTGGTTTATCTGAGAACGCGCAAAAGCAGATTCTGGAATCTTTCTCCATCGAAAGACGTACTGAAAAAGAAACAAGTTTGGCGCTTAGTTATCGAATTGTGACTGCAAAACATGGGGGAAAATTTGTGATGCGATCGCATTCCCAAAGCGATGCGGATGTGCTTAACGTCTCGGAAGGAGAATCGCAAGTTGACAGCGGCACGGAGTTTGAAATTATGTTGCCTTTAGTCTAGCGCGATCGCACTCGGACACGGCATATAGCTAGGGACTAGGGGCTTTCTTGCTAGGGGCGAGCGTTGAGGGAAGAGGGAAAAGGTTACTCCGTAAGGGATTATGAACCAGAAGCAAGAGTTGGAGTTGCCCTAACCGTCTTGGCGGTTGCTATAATTAAAATTTTGGTATTACCGACATATTGATGATGCCGTGTCCCCGCATTTGGATGAGCTGAAGTTGCACTTGACAAATATTGTTAAATTTTGCCAATATTAAATATGAGTCTGTCGGAAATCACCTATGACTACATTAAACATCTCTCTGCCAGATACGATGAAAGACTTCATTCAAGAGCAGATACAAGAAGGAGGTTACAGTACCACGAGTGAATATCTTCGGCATTTAATTCATGAAGAACAGAAGCGTGTAGCCCAAGCAAAACTCGATGCTATGCTGCTGGAAGGTCTGAACAGTGGTGAATCTATTGAAATAAATGACGAATGGTGGGAGCAAATGAAAACTGAGCTTGTTGATAAGTTCAATAAGCGGAATGGGCATGACTAGAAAAATTATTGTCAAACCGAAAGCAACTCTCGACCTTAAAAATGCTTTTGATTACATTGCTGAAGATAACTTCGACATAGCATTGAGGTTTTTTGACTCGGCAAGACAGACTTTTGCTCAGTTAGCTCTGATGCCTGGAATGGGCAAAATATACAAGACTGAGCTAAGAAAATGGGCAATTAAAGACTTTAAGAAATACTTCATTTTTTACAGAGCGAATGATGAATTTATAGAAGTTGTTAGAGTAATCCATTCAGCCCAAGATATTGAAGCGATTCTAGAAGAAAATGACAACCCTGCCTGAAGGCTTTACGGAGTCTGCTTTTCAAGGCAAATACTTCTATTGTTGTCTACACGAAAGTTGATTGGGACGGTTCAAGCGGCGATCGCTAACAAATTGCGACAAACCCAATGTACTGATTGCGGGTATAATTCTACTTATGCAAGATCTGAGTTTCAAATTTCCAACAAACCGGGCGGCGGTGTGATTTCAATTCTACCATTTTCAAGATCTACCACAGGTACGATCGCTTTCACAAACGGAATCAAAATTTGTTTTTCCTTGGTCTTTTTTCCTGGTTCATTGCTAGTGGATAGCTGAGGATTAACTATTAACAAATCATTACCAGCGGAAGCAACATCTACCACGACGCCAATAGATTCCCCAGTTAATTGGTTAAATACTTCCAAACCAATTAAGTCTATGACGTGAAATTCGTCTTCTTCTAAAGTTGGGCGATCGCTTTGAGGAACCATTAATTTGCAACCGCGTAACTCCTCTGCTTGGGTGCGATCGCTAATTCCAGCCAATTTCACCACATATATTCCTTTATTAGGAATATACCGACCCTCTAATAATTTTATCGGTTTAGGTTCAGTTTCACCCGGTCGCAGCAACCAACGCTTACCAGGTTCCTCAAACCTTTCTGGAAAGTCAGTATCTGGATAAACTCGCAGTTCACCTTTTAGTCCTTGAGCAGACACAATCGTACCAATTTCTAACCAGTTGTCATTCGTCATTCGTTAATACTAATATAGTTTAGAATTAGTTAATTAAATCAATTAATCGCAAAGCAACCTAAAGATTAGTGAACGAGCCCACCATGAGGAGGACTATCAGGGGATGATAGCTCAATCCTCTGCTCCCAACAGCCAAAAACCACTGTAAGTCATTCCCGAATCATCAGGTTGAACTAACAAAAAATGCAGTTTTTTACTCAGCAGCAGGCGTCCTTCGTACATCTGTGCAGCCGCCGAAACTTCCTCATCTGCAAAAGTAGCGACAACCCACCTGTCGTTCAGCCCAGTTTCCAATACTAAACCATCTGGCGTACCTGAGATATAATTAAGAGATACTGGGTGCGATTCTTGTATCCAGCGAGCTATTTGCATCGATCTCTTTCCACCATCAATTACCACACCGGGAACTGCAACTGTTGATGGAATTCCGAGATTGATGGGTAAGAGAAATTCTGGCATTTCCCGAATTGGAACAAGTCGCTCGGTAAATGTTTCTTGAAGATCGCCAGCACTAAGTGTAGCAAATCGCCAGCGCTCTCCCCAAAATTTTTCTGGTAGGGGTATCGGGGGTGGTTTTTCGATCGCTAGGGGAGCGTAAGCTTCGCCGCTGTAACCTTCCATGCTGGGGTATTGTTTAGCTCTTTCCTGCAACCATTGCTTTAAAGCATAAGTGCGGCGAGTTGCTTCTACCGGAATTCCCAGCTGCTTTCCAGTCGCTTCAATTAAGCCTAAAGATTGGGGACGAAACACTTGAATTAAATCTGGCAGATGATTATACGATCCGGCTGCGATCAGTAACTGACAAACAATCCAATGGGGAGAGGCTTCTGACTGGGGACAGAAGGCGCTATGAGTTAAGCTGCGCGATCGATCGCAAATCAATAACTCCCACAATGCACTCCCGACTTCATCCTGCAACGGACGACGATAAAAATCAATTTGCCAAATGGTCATTGGTAATTGGTCATTGGTCATTGGAACGGGGAAGTGACTAATTGTCGTTACCTTCTCCACCGCAAATTGTATCACTGCTTTGGTCGCCGTAAAGCAGGTCGTTATCTTTTTCGCCACAAACCTTGCGATCGCCTTTACCGTCCCGTAGGTATCGTTACCCAGACCCGCCGCAGATCGGTAGGGATGAAGAGTGTCCGTTGTCCGGTTTCAAGGCAACAAAGACGCTACGCGATCGCGTAGCGTGCCGTAGGCATATCGCGCTAAGCAGGGAAAATCAAGCAAGTGTTTCTGGATCTATACCGAGACTACGCAATCTTTCCGCCAACACGCGAATTCGTTCTTCCGGTGTTAATAAGCGTTGTCCTCGATCGTCATACCAATAAAGCCACTCTCGTGTTATACCCTGATAAGTTCCTCTTTCATTCCCAATTCCCAACCCAATTTCCGGTAACCAAATTGGATTTCCCGACTGCAATTCGTATTTACCATTAACTAAGCGATGCACTTCCAACCGTGGCTTTTTGCGCCGTCCAGAATTATAAATAACATAGAATAACACCCCCAAATCAGCATAGTTTTGCATCTTGGTGCTGTATTCCCCTCGATAAGTTTGGGAAACCACTTCCAGCATCAAAATCGGAACTCGTTTTTCTTCCCAAATTGCATAACTTAGGCGTAAATCTTCATCGATAATCCTTTCTACTCCCAAACTGAGAAATCCATCCGGTACATAGGGAGGTTTTTCGCCATCATAGTATACCCCCATATCAACGCCAAAAAACCAATCCATTCTATCCGCCCAAAGTATTGCTAGTATTGCTTCTAACAGTGCGGAAATTAAATGTTGTAGTTGATTATCCACGGGAGTATCATCCGAGTCTGGTAGTTCTTCGGTGGAAGGCCAATATCGTTGAACGTCGTAGTTTAGCATAGAGCAAATGTAAATTAAGATTTTTTGTTTTGCCAATCCAACCGTTACAGCTATTTGTTAACACACCGACGGAAAAGACGACGATTGAATTTTTATTACTTTTGTATTATAGCACAACTAAGTAGGCGGGCATAATTAAACGTAAAACTGCCGTGCCCTTAGAAACCCGGTTTCTTCGAGAAACCGGGTTTCTGGGTGTTCAGTTTATTTACACCCACCTACTTATCGCCAATAAGTATGGGGTTTCACTTTGCCCCTAGCAAGAGTACAATAAACTAAATATTAATTTCCAGTCCTGCCAAACAAAGATATCAATATGCCTGCCGAAAACCCACCAGTTGCAGAATCTCAGCCAACTTTGTCAGTCAGCAATGCAACTGATAAAAACCAAACGATAACTGACCCGCAAGTTTTAAAATTAGCTTTAGCAACAAAGCTAAAAACTATGACCGCCGTTCAGGGAGATTTTTATTTCCCGTGTGTACCATCAATGGTGGGAGAATATGTACAGTTACTTGCTGGCTTGCTAAAGCTTTTAGGACAAAATCCGACGCCAGAACATATTAATAATTTGCGCCAGTTAATCGAAAAAGGTATATCGGATGGATTTAAGCTTTCACCTCATGCGCGGTTAATCGTCAACTACCAACCAGCGGAAGCAAATAAAGGTTTAGCTGGTGGCATTACCATTAATACCAAAGTTCATGTAGAAACACTAGCAGATAAATATAAAACTTGGCCGGAAACCAGGCAAGATCCTTTATTTGGCAGTCATCCCGATGCGAAAGTGATGGCAGTTTTATCCCAATTAGGCGACCCGGCGCGGACACCTATTTTAGATGTGGGTGCGGGAACTGGTCGCAACAGTATACCATTGGCAAAGTTAGGTCACCCGGTTGATGCGATCGAACTCACGCCTATTTTTGCCGAAAAATTGTCGGCATCTATTATAGCAGAAAATTTAACGATCAAAGTCATCCAAGGCGATGTTTTAGATCCGTTGTTGCGGATGAAGCCAGCTTACTATAAATTTGCGATCGCATCCGAAGTTTTGTCTCACTTCCGCTACATCGATCAAGTGCGTTTGTTCCTAGCTAAAATGTGCGATGGACTGCAAACTGGAGGATTGCTTTTATTCAGCGCTTTTTTGGCTGCAAACGATTACGAACCAGATATCTTGGCGCGGCAAATGTCAGAACTATCTTGGTGTTATCTGATCTCGCGAGATGAACTTAAATCAGCTATGGATGGTTTGCCATTAGAAATGATATCCGAAGAATCTGCCATCGAATACGAACAAAATCACCTACCAAAAGAAGCATGGCCTCCCACAAGTTGGTATGTTAGTTGGGCAACGGGTCGCGATTTATTTCCCCTGCCGCAAAATCCGCCAATGGAGTTAAGATGGATACTCCTGAAACGCAAATAGGTAGTCATTGGTGATTAGTTATTGGTGATTCTCTTCCCCTATTCCCTGTTCCCTATTGTCTGGTTGATTTAAAATTATAGTATGTAGGTTGGTTGAACAAAGTAAAATCCAACTTCTGAAGAGGGTAAATTAGTGTTGGGGTTTCCTTCCTCAACTCAACCTACATTTTGCTTAAATTAGATCAAATTTTACTAACTCATTTTCACCAACTTCCATTGCAGGAGTTGGTCGATATTTTTTGATTTTTTCATGAGATAAACATTCTACTAACCTCCGCCAGTTCAGGATTAGCTCATTACCTTCCGCCTCAGAATCTGAAGCGAATTCAATGATAATTTCAACTTTTTGAGCGCGTAAATCTCCTGAATTATTCGATTTATTCCCTAGTTGAGATTCAGCATAACTTAAAGTCTGCCAAACCTCACTAATTTGAATTATTGCCTCAACAATATCACCTTGATAGGTGACTATGAGTAGCTCATGTTTTTGACCTAATGCCATCATTTTTGACCATTCGTTTCTCTTTAAGCGGATTGTATGAGAGTTGGAATTTATAGCTTTGACTCTAGTTTGAATTTCTGGTAGAGTTAAGCCACTACAAACAAAAATAAATCCTTCTGTATCCTGTTGTTTTGAAATAGTCGTGTAGCCAAGCCATTCATAAAAACGTCTACCCCAATCTTCTCCAAATTTATCCCCATCGACCGAAGTAGGTTCCATATCACCAGGTAAAGACCTAATTCGCAACTCGTTTAGTAAACTCCGAATATTTTTGGGTTCTGCATCCACAATACTGGCTATCGGAAGCAGATTTTGTACTGCATACTGTCCGAGTTGATTGTTGAGACTTTCAGCTAGATAGCAGAGCATTATATATCTGCTACCACTAGAGATTATATACAATATTTTATCAAATTCATCAAAGTAGTAAGTACCTGGTATCGCCGATGCAATCCTAGTTTCATCCTTCAAAAATAAATCCACATTAATTTGACTTGCCGGTTGCACGTTGACCCTCGTTAGCCAAATTATATCTAGAATTGGTTCCGAGTCGTATTGATGATAAATAAGGCGTTTCACCCCTGAGATAAATTCTGGAGAATTTAATGTTTTTTGCCATTCTTGACACCACTCATTGGCCTTTGTCCCAATGGCAGGTTTTACTTCAATAGGACGTTCAATTACATCTCTTAGTAAAGAGAGGCTACCAGCAGATTTAGCAAGTTTTGCAGAAACTAGAGAGTGTAATATACGGTTACCATCAATATAATCTTTACGCCAAGGTGCATCGGGTATAAAAACTTCTTTGGCATATCGCAATTGATTGTTATCAGTTAGCACAGGTAAATTTTTAATAGCGCCACCCTCTAAAGATAGTTGGGATTCTAGGCGGTGTAATACTAGGAGTGCAAAGGTTTTGTCTGCTTCATTTAAGGGTTTGTTGTTGTATTCTGAAGCTAATTCTTGCAGAAAGTCTAAGTAATCTTCTACATTAGGCGATCGCCTTTGACCTAAAAGCTGATAAACTTCCCCTATACGATGGGAAAACGGTATATTGACGCGCCGACTGCCAAAAAAAGGTACATCATCCTGAAAGGCGTATCTTGGTTTCCAAAACTTGCCTGTAGACTCATCCCAAAGACATTGGCGGTTCTGAAAACGCTCTTTAATTCGGCGCTTTTCTTCATCAGTAATACGACTTTCTACAAAAGTATCATAAAGATAATTATAGATGGCTTTCAATGATGGTAAATTATTGCTTTCATCCTGATTTTCCCAAATCTTGATTATTGTGTCAAAGTGAGCCAAAACCATATTTGGCTCTACCGGATAAAAACCAAGTGCTTTCCTGATTTCTATCTTCAGTAACTCCCCCTGACTCCGAGCAAATATAGGTTTTTGGCTAGCAACTAAATGAGCATCTTGAATGAAACATACATCCTTAGCGCGATATAGCCTTGGTTCGGGTCCGATCGCACCAGCATATTGCCTGAGTTTCTCTTGATTTCGCTCAACAGTCAACCAGGGTTTATCTTTTAGTGCTTCAGGTAGAGAGTTATTACTATTAGTTATTTTAACAGATTTTAGCTCTTCCCAATTATCCACTATATAATTAAAAACAGCCATACAGGAATCTGCGATCGCATCTACCCCAAAGCGATTTGCTGTTTGGATTAAATTATCGACACAAGCTAACAAATCATCGGCGCTGGGAGTTTGACGCATTCCAAAATCGCAGAAAAACTTGTGCCAAAGTGCAGCATCCTGTGAGTAAAAAACCATATCTGGGATAGCTGCCTTATTTAAGAGAATCTGGCGGACTACATCACTTTCAGGACTATATACTTGGGAAATTGCACGCAATCGACCATCGGTACAGCGCACCAGACGTGCATTCTTTATTTCCTGCTTGAGTGCAGTACTATTGTCTCCTTCCTTCGCTAGTTCTTTTCCAGCGTCGCTCAAATTATCTCGAATCCATGCTAGTGCAATTAATTGTTCATCAGGCGCAAGTGAGGCATATTCGTCTAGCAAGCAATCGCGAATCAGCCTAGCGCGATTGAGTACCGGAACTTGTAGCATCTGGAATAGTGGCAACCATTCTTTATTGGTTTCTCCTAATCTTAAAAGCCTTAAAGTGCCTGCAATTTCCGGTGGTTCGTATCCATCACTCGGAATATACACATTTTCATCATTCAGGGTGACAAGTTCGTTTGAACTTGTCGGGTAAATCGGTAAACAACGTAGCTTATTCTGCCTATCTTGGTTATAGAATGTATCCGTAATTTTCAGACGATTTGCCAGGAAATTGAGGAGAGAGGTATAATGTTTTTGGTCATAAGGTGGCAAACCTTGTCCATAACGTGAATAAACATAATCTATAACAGTCGAGCCTGTAAGAGATAAAATTAACTTGTCTGGATGTTGTTTGACGAATTTTGATATCGCACCCTCCAGATTAGCTGGTGCTTTGACAATATTCACACCAAAATATTTTACTGCTGCAATGGTTTCACAATCAATATCAGAATCGCACCACAAAGGAGTGCTATCAAATCCCCCTTTGTAAAGTTTACCATCATTTCCCGGAACCAGTGAAACTGTCTTTAATTCTTCTAGTGGCAGATTCAATTTAGCAAAGTAAAGATAAACTTGAGTTAGCCAGTTGGCATTTGGAGGATTTGGTGCATCAGGTTGCCAAGGATGTCCTACTGATTGCGTTGTACCTATTACATTAACCAGTTTTTTGGCGACTTCGATTTCCTTCATGTTTGTCACGCCAACTCGATTATGTAGAGAGACTTGATTATATAAATTTAGATGCAGGAACCATTCAGGATTATTAACAAATATCTGCCTTGTTTCATTATCTCCAATATAAATAGTTCCGATCGGATTATAACCGAATACTTGCAAAGTTTCATTAGCAAGAATTGCTAACGGCAACCCGCGCAAATCCCTGCAATCGTCACTTATACAATAACGGAGCATATTAACAATCCATAGCCGATTGCGTAGGCTTGCTTTTGGCGCATTTTGCAAACCAACACCCAGGGGTTTATTCTCAGCTAAATGCTGACGCAATTTGGCTGGGGTAAATGTCTCTATCTGACAGCCAGCATCTTTAAAAGCTGACAAAATCGACTCTGGCAACTGCGGTTGTGGAATATCAATTTTATCTGCGCTCAGGGGTTCCACTAAGTCTTCCCACCACTTTTTAGTAGGAATAAATTTGACTTGAGTGGGAGTTATCCAAGATTTGTTTGCTGCCGATAAAACAACTGGCTTTTGATACAATATCTGAATAACATAACGATGCAGTTCTTCTAAAGCTTTGCTGATAGTTATTTTGCTGACAGGCCAAAATTGGTAAAATTCCTCTGGCTTATCCTTACCTATGTCTTCTACTAGATCGACAATTAAATTTGCATAAGCATGAGATAAAACATGGCGGACAAGCAACTGATTCCAAATTGATCTGGGACGATCTTTACCTGTTTGTCCGCTATCGCTACTCAGGTTATCTCGCGAACTATTTAGGTTGAAAAAGCCATTAATATGAATAGGTAAATTTAGCTCGATTGGCAAAGGTAAAAAACAGTAAACTTTGCCTTTGACTGGCTGAGAATTCCCATCTGTACTATCAGCACTAATTCTGGCGGCAGCACCAGTCCAAGGCACAACTTTTTCTTGGCTTTTGTGCATTGCTTCTATTACTTGCGCCAGTTCATTTCCTTCGTCAATGCGAATTATTCCACCTACTCTCCAGATTGAGTTTGTAGTTCGTTTCTGGCTGATTGTTTCGATTTGGTGGAGATAAGAAGTAGAAACTAGAGCGGTTGGATTATTTCGGCATAATTTTATGAGGGTTTCTGGGTCATCTGGAAGCGCATTAAGGATTTTTTGACGTGCTGACCCTACTTCTTCCTGATTTTTTGTGAGGATGGCGAGAATTTCTTGCCTTGTTCCGTCGCTATTGGCCGGAATTTCATAAAATCGAATTGACTGAACTGATTTGAGGAATAGCAGCAGTTCTTCACCCGACTGGATAAGTTCTTGAAGTAGTTCTCTGACGTTATTTTCGCTAAAAGCTTGTTTGCGAATCTCGCTATGCTTGGCGTGTTCTTCTGTCCTTAAAGGTAAGCGAAAGAGAGTTCCTTGAAAGTTTTCGATTCCAAATGGCAATCCTCCCGCCTCATAGACTTTCATAAAATCGGGATATTTTTCGTACCATCCGGCGTCGGCAAAATTCCACTCCCGTCCTGGTTCTTGTTTTGATGTGCCTGGAATAGCAGAACCGTGAGGATCGAAAAAGATTAGGCTACTGCGTGAAATGAAACTAGGATAGTCTGTGACATGATAAACTGCATTGAAGCCTACGCCAAATCTACCTGTTTTTTGTAAATCTTGCGCTTTCTCGCTTTGTCCGATGCTGCGGATGCTATCAAAATCTTTGTCTGTGAAAACGCGATCGTTGTAAACTAGCATTGCAGGTCCCATCAACTGCACCATGCGATCGCCTGGTAATCTCTTTGCCTGATGAGTACGCCAATCCAGAGTAATCTCTACCTTTGTCGCTCTAGCGTCATCAGCGTTTTGGATTAATTCTTTGATGATGCCAACACCTTCGGGGTAATCTCGGATTATACTTCTGAGGCGGGATATGAGGGTTTCGGATTGGTAGAAAGATTTACCCCCAAGTGGACTGTCGCTTTGAGTCATTGATGTTCTTATCTAATAATTTGTCAAGTACAGGACTTATTTAGAGATCCCCCCAAACCCCCCTTTTTAAGGGGGGCTTAGATCGCAATAACCAGAATTTAGGCGCTGGCGCTGGCTAGAATTGGCTCAAGTTTAGCTGCACTTTCTGGTGCGTAAATTTGAGTTACATAGTCAGCGATCATGCGATCGGTATTAAATGCAGGCGAGTTTGTTTTAATTGACGCCTTCATCATCTTAATCCAACCGTGAGGAATCCCGTTTTTATCTTGGTTATAGTAGAGGGGAACGATTTCGTCTTCCAGTAACCGATAGAGAGATTCAGAATCAATTCGATCCTGCAATTCTCGATCGCTGGTGTTAACATCTTCGCCAATTGCCCAACCATTAATCCCTTTTCCATTAGCATCGGCAATATAGCCTTCGCACCACCAACCGTCCAAGACGCTGCAATTGATACCGCCGTTAAAGCAGACCTTTTGACCGCTTGTACCTGAAGCTTCTAGGGGACGACGGGGGTTATTTAACCAGACATCCACACCTTGCACGAGTTTCTGTGCAGTGTAGATATCGTAATTTTCGATAAAGGCGACGCGATCGCGAATTGCGGGATGTTTGCACCACTCCATCAACTGCTGAATAATTCGCTTACCTTGTTCGTCTGCTGGGTGAGCTTTACCTGCGAAGATAATTTGTACAGGTCGTTCCGCGTTGCCAAAAATCTTCAAAGCTCGTTGGGCATCGCGTAAAATTAGATTACCGCGCTGGTAGAGGCTGAAACGTCGCGCAAAGCCTAGAGTCAAGACTTTTGGGTCTAGCAGCGAGTCCGCTATCTCGACAAAATCGGGTTCTTCCTCCAGCCGTTCTCGTGCTAGTTTAATGCGATCGCCGGTATGGGCAATCAAACGTTCTTTTAGCGCTTGGTGTCGCCACCACATCTCTTCATCGGGAATTGCGTCTACTTTCGCCCACATCTTAGAGTCTGCCGCACGAGTTGACCAATCTTCGCCTAAGTAGTCAGCATACAAGTCTGCCATCAGAGGCGCTGTCCAAGTGCGGGCGTGGACGCCATTGGTAATATGACCGATCGGAACTTTATTTTCAACTTTGTTAGGATAGAGAATATTCCACATTTTGCGAGAAATTTCGCCGTGGAGTTTGCTGACACCGTTAGCAGCGCGACACATCCGCAGTGCCAAAACAGTCATGCCGAAAGGTTCCCAGGGATCGCCCAGACGACGAGCTCCTAAAGCCAAGAACTGATCGCGTTCCAAGCCTAGTTGCGGCCAATAGTGGGCGAAGTAGGAGTCCATCAAATCGGGAGAAAAGGCATCGTGTCCGGCGGGAACTGGGGTGTGAGTGGTGAAGACGCTGCGATCGCGTACAGAAGCCTCTACATCGTAAAAAGACTTGCCGGTGCTTTGAATTTCCAAACGCGCAATTTCCAGCGTGCAGAAAGCCGCGTGGCTTTCATTCATGTGCAAAACAGAAGGCTTAATTCCCAATGCTGTTAAGGCTTGTACGCCGCCGATTCCCAGCACAACTTCTTGGGCAATGCGCGTGTCTTGGTTGCCGCCATACAGGTGTCCCGTCAACCAGCGATCGATCGGGTCATTGTCTTCGCGATCGGTATCCAGCAAGTAAAGATTAACACGACCGATCCGTGCTAACCAGACTTGCACTTTGACCATCCGCTGCCGAATTTCCAGACTAACCGCGATTGGTTCCCCGCGATCGTTTTTCAACAGCTCGATCGGCATTTCCTCAAACGAATTGTCGTCGTAATGTTCTTCTTGCCAACCTTGGCTATTCAAGCTTTGATGGAAGTAACCCTGACGGTACAGCAATCCCACACCAACTAAAGGCACGCCCAAATCCGAAGCCGATTTGAGGTGATCTCCCGCTAAAATCCCCAAACCGCCTGAATATATGGGCAATGATTCGTGGATGCCAAATTCGGCGCAAAAGTAGGCGACTGGGTTTTCGCGAGTAATTTCGGGCGCAACGCGATCGGCCCAGGTGTCTTTTTCCGTCATGTAGCGATCGAACTGTTCGGCTAGTGCCTTCACCCGCTTGATGTAAACTGGGTCATTCGCTAGCTGCGTCAATCGCACGTAGCTGATAGATTCTAGCAACGCAACCGGGTTGTGCTTAGACTCGTGCCATTTTTCGGGATCGATGTTGCCAAACAGCGACAAGCGATCGCCCGTCCAACTCCACCAGTAATTGTAAGCAATGTCTGCCAATCGCTTTAGGGGGAACGGTAACTTGTCACGCAACTTCTCAATCGGGTTCATAGAACGGTCATTCGGCATAGTTTAGGATTCTCTTCATTCTCGTGCGCGTCGAACCAAATGCGATCGAGCCGTCTCATCTTCAAAGCTCTTCAATAATCTGAGCGACTCGATTAACTTATTCGTTAGTTGTATGTTTCGCACATCTGGTTGAAATATAGCATTATAGGATTTTCAAACTGAGTAATGTTTTTTTGGCACTCTTTAGGGTATTATTTTGAGTCAGATCGTGTCCCGTAGCATCGATTGCCCAAAAAAATTATTCTCTTATCTGCGTTTATCTGCGTTTATCTGTCTTCATCTGCGGTAAAAATTTAACCCCCGATAACAACAGACAATTTCCAGTATCACTCTTACACTACCGATGCAACCGGACACGATATCAAATTTTATAACCCACTTTCTGAAAAATCCTATCAGTTTGTGAAGTTTTGCTCAAACAGGAGAGGGAGAAGGGACAAGAAGGAAAATCATAATTACGAAAACTTATGCACTTTAGCAACCTAATCGATTAGCATCGTTTATATGTACTTGGGAAACACAGTAGCAAGTCCCGACGCCCCTAGCCCCTTATAACTCCTATGAACCCTGCCCTGACTCAATTTGGAAATCAAATGTCCCGCTTAACTGGCGTGCGGGCGATTATGAAGGATATTAAAGAAACTTTGCAAGCAGGCAAAGGGCAGGAATTTATTAACTTAAGTCCTGGAAATCCAGTGATTTTGCCGGAAGTTGAGCAGATGTGGCGGGATTACACTAAAGAATTGCTCGATAGTCCAGATTATGGTAAAGTAGTTTGTCGCTACGGTGATTCTCAGGGTTATGAACCATTAATTGATGCAGTAGTCACCGACTTTAATCGCCGCTATGGGTTGAATCTCACAAATCGCAACATTCTGATTACCCCAGGCAGTCAAAGTCTCTATTTCTACGCTGCTAATGCCTTTGGCGGATACACCACAAGTGGCGAATTAAAGCAAATCGTTCTGCCCTTAAGTCCAGATTACACGGGTTATGGCGGCGTGACTTTAGTCCCGGAGGCGTTATTAGCTTACAAGCCTAAATTGGATATTGATGAGACTAGCCATCGTTTCAAATACCGCCCCGATTTCAGCCAACTCGAAATTAATGAAAGTACTGGTTGCGTTTTATTCTCCCGTCCCTGCAATCCTACGGGAAATGTCCTCACCGATGATGAAGTACGCAAAATAGAGGCTTTGGCTGCGCCTTACAATGTGCCGGTATTAATTGATTCTGCGTATGGGCCTCCCTTCCCGGCGTTGAACTTTACGGAAATGACGCCGATATTTGGGAATAATGTTGTCCACTGCATGAGTTTATCGAAGGCTGGCTTACCAGGGGAACGGATTGGGATTGCGATCGGAGATGAACAGGTAATTCAGGTGCTGGAGTCATTCCAAACGAATATGTGTATCCATTCATCTCGGTATGGACAGGCGATCGCCACTCGTGCGATCGCCAGCGGTAGACTAGCCGACATCGCTACCCAAGTGATTCGTCCCTACTATCAGAAAAAGTTCGATGTAGTAGAAAGCACCATAGAACAAGCAATGCCCAAAGATTTGCCGTGGTTCCTGCATCGCGGCGAAGGAGCAATTTTTGCCTGGTTGTGGTTAAAAGATTTACCGATAACTGATTGGGAACTATATCAGGAGTTAAAGAAAGTGGGTGTAATTGTTGTACCTGGTAGTTCTTTCTTCCCCGGTTTGCGCGAAGATTGGTCGCACAAAAATGAGTGTATCCGCATCAGTCTCACCGCCACCGACGAGGAAATTGTTGCTGGGATGCAGCGTTTGGCAAAGGTGGTGCAGCAGGTGTATTCAGTTGTGAGTGCTTAAGGGGGGAGAGTAGAACCGGGTGTGGTCAAAAACAGTTGGTGATAGGGGGGACAAGGAGGACAAGGAAGACTCTTTGTACCAACCAACTACTTATGACAGCACCCAGTGGAACCGTCTACGGCAGGGTGGTTTCATACAAAAAGAGAAAATTGTCTAGGTTTCGATATTTTAGTTCGTCATAAGTGACGAACCAAAATAAAGGGTACGACTTGAGAGGTCTTCTGAATTTTCTCTCACTATATGAAACCACCCTGCGCTCCTTGGAAATGCTGCTTTGGACAGGGCATAATTAAAATTATGCTACAATAGACATATTTATAATGCCGTGTACCTACAAAAATATTCAATATAAACATTAGCATAATAATTCCAGAAGACGCCAAAATACTATGACAGCGACCTCTTGTGAATAATGTAAATTTATCTTACTATCACTCAAACAATGGCGTACATGATGGATGATAAAATAATCGCTCTACCTAAATGTAGCCGACGTGGAAGTGCGATCGCTTATTCCCAAAACAATAGAAGCCAATCTCTGAGATTGACTTCTGCTTCGGCTAAAGGATTGAGACATATCTTTTAATCCACCACTCTGAGCATTCCCTTTTGCAGAGCGTCAAATACTCGTTTGATTTGGCTCTCATCTATGTCGCTAAGTGAATTTTGAGATAACAATGCTGACATCAATAGATGTTGGTCAGCTCTACTGATTTGGCGAAGGGCCAAAATCCGCTCGATGACCTGTTCTACTTGGACTTTAGATAAATTAGCTTGAAGTGACATCATCGTATGAAAACTTGTGTATCCAACTTGACTCAGTGTTCCCAGTATCAGACATTTTCTAACATTACTTGGTGATCTAATTATAGAATGATTGTGAAACTGTACCTACCAAGGGAGTGATACAGGTCACTGACAAAATTAACTTACTTTCATAATGATAACTCATTTGCCAGTAAAATAGCTGGGATTGCAACAATATCTAAGGTTATTAACATGGCTCAAGCGAAGATTGGGATTATTGGCGGTAGCGGCCTTTATAAAATGGAGGCCCTCAAGGATGTGGAAGAAGTGCAAATTGAGACGCCTTTTGGGTCTCCGTCCGATGCTTTAATTCTAGGAACGCTGGAGGGGACGCAGGTTGCCTTCCTGGCGCGTCACGATCGCAATCATACTCTTTTGCCCTCTGAACTACCATTCCGAGCTAATATCCATGCGATGAAGCAGTTGGGCGTCGAGTATTTAATCTCAGCTTCAGCTGTTGGTTCTCTCAAAGAGGAAGTTAAACCTCTAGATATGGTAGTCCCGGATCAGTTTATCGATCGCACCAAAAATCGAGTATCCACCTTTTTCGGGTCAGGAATTGTAGCGCACATTGCTTTTGGCGACCCAGTGTGTAAAAATCTAGCGGCGGTTTTAGCAGATGCAGTTGCCAGTCTGGAATTACCAGACGTCACCCTGCACCGTGGCGGCACCTATGTTTGTATGGAAGGGCCAGCATTTTCCACTAAAGCAGAGTCCCATCTTTACCGCAGTTGGGGTGCAACAGTCATTGGTATGACGAATTTGCCAGAAGCGAAGTTAGCGAGGGAAGCGGAAATCGCCTATGCAACGTTAGCGCTAGCAACAGATTATGATTGTTGGCATCCAGACCATGACGGCGTTACTGTAGAAATGGTGGTTGCCAATCTGCAACGCAATGCGATAAATGCCCAAAAAGTCATCCAAGAAACTGTGCGGCGTCTGGTCGAAAATCCGCCTGTGTCGGACGCACACTCAGCCTTAAAGTATGCCATTCTTACTCCCCTGGATAAGGTTTCGGCGGCTACAAAAGAAAAATTAGGATTGTTATTGAAAAAATATTTGTAAAGAGATTTATCTGTTGGCAGGTGGTCGGTTGTTGGATGGTTGCCCTGTAGGACTCGTAGGAATCTGCTGCGGATTGCAGTATGGTTGACCCTTAGTTGAGAGAGTGAAAGGTCTGATGGTTTGGTTGTTTATGGTGACACGCTGATAATTTGTCGAATTATAAATTATAGCTTCACCGCAGGCATTGCTGCTCACAAACATCAAGTCCTCCCGACCGTTATTAGAGGTCGTCTGAACTGAATATGTCTGTCGCGGTTGCAGTCCCGGCACTATCACCTGATTGCTGCTAGTTTTGTAGGGCTCTTCGGCAAAGGCAGCGGCAGCGTAACCAAGCAGAAGGGTACTACTTGTTGCGATCGCAATCAACCTTGAATTCATGGCAGTTCCTCAATCCGACAACCCCAATATAGCGTTTCTCAGAGGAATCAAACACAGTTTGGGTACAAGGAACATATCTGACTGTGGCTATAGTTGTCACTAATGATATCAAGTCCTTACGCATCGGTAACCTAAAAAATTCCTGTTCTTATTCTTATCTGCGTTTATCTGCGTTTATCTGCCTACATCGGCGGTAAAAATTTAACCAACGATGACAACAGACAATTTGACGCTCTGACTAATAGACATCTCCAAAAAAGAATGTAGAGACGTTGCATGCAACGTCTCTACAAGGGTTCTAGAATTAGCACCTTTAATTTCTGGAGATGTCTAATGAATAATGGCTAATAGACTTCTTGCAAAAATACGAATCTATAATTTTTTACCGCAGATGAAAGCAGATAAACGCGGATAAACGCAGATAAATCGGATGAAGTATATTGACTTTGGTAATCTTGTCTAATGACCAATGACTAATAACTATTCATCAACTAATTTCTGAAATTGCTCATTTTCTCGCATTTCATCAAAAGCAGAGTCAATTTTCGCTTTTTCTTTATACATAGGCTCAATGTCAATTGCCCATTGCAGATTTCCAATGGCGGGATTTATATTCCTTCGCCTCGCATAAGCACGAGCGTTTTGATAACGAGTTTCAGGGAAATCGCGTTCAATTTTAAGCGCTTGGTTATAACAATTGTTTGCCTCTGCATAACGACCTTCAGCAAAATGTACATTACCTTGTTCTAAATACTCATCGACGCTCAAAACTTCGCCCGGATTAGCAGAAATTTTTTCTTCATTTTCAGCTTGAGGAGTTTCGATTTGTGGTTCAGCCAGAGTCGGTATCTGCGGTGCAGCTTGAAGACTAAAACTTTCAATTTGTTGTTCGTTTAAATTATTCTTTTCCTCGGTATTGCCATCTATAAATAAAGCCTGCAATTGATCCAGATGAGATCCAAATTCCGCTTCTAACTTTTGCATTTCTTGTTGAAAAGCTGACGCTTGTTTTTTAAATTCATCTGCTACTTCAGCTTCTAGTTGTTTTTGGACTTCTTTTTCTAATTCATTTCTCGTTTCAGAGACAATTTGGTCGATCGCGCTGCGACGGAGAAGCCAAACACCAAGAGCTGTCGCAAAGGGAAACAGAGTCATCACGAATAGCAAAATATTGATTAAAGTTGTAGCGCGGCTAAAGGCCCGATCGACTTCCGTCTGGACGCGATCGCGTATTTCCTTATCTTGGCGCAGCTGTTGCAGTTCCTCGCGCTCAGTCTGCGAAATCTCAGAAGCGGGCTTTAGCTGGGCCGAAAATATCGGCTGTGGGGGCGTCGGGGCGGCAAAAACCTTCAGCCCTACGGATAAAATAGCACAGGTAATCCAATAGTTAATCTTCATGCAACCTGATAAATAAAACTGAGAGTTGCCCAAGCATTCATATCAAAGGCGAAGGAATCGGGGGTTGCAGCGATCGTTTCGGCAGCAGGAAGACTAGCTTGGTGTAAGTCTTGCAGAACTGCCCGCGCCACCTCCAAAGGACTGACTAAGATACCAAGACGTTGAAAATCTCCTCTGGGATGCTGCGTGCTTTCCAGAGCAGCTAGAGTCTGAGTCAGAGGCTCGCGACTCAAGATCAGTTGCATTTCATTGAGTCCGGTTGGGCCTTGGAGAACCCATTTAAAAGGACTGGAAGCAGCAGGTAAAATGATAGTCTCACCAATGCCTACCGCCTGCTGCTGTAAAGGGTTAGTTTCCAAACCGCTGGGATTGGCGAAAGAATGGGGAGGTAGTAGAGCGATCGCATTACCGCTGGTATCCGTACCGAGCAGAATAAAATAAACAGGAACATCACTGTAGTTATGAACTCGGTACTGAATGCGGCTACCGATCGGCAAACTAATAATCCCTGAATCTGTCATCCCCGCCGCATTTTCAGCCAAATCTGTGGAAACCGAGTCACTTGCAGGGGCAGGCCCAATCGCCCGAACAGTGGTTCGTTGCATCAGCACCTGTTCGGTGGGAGCAACCATCTCCAGTGTCGCCCGAACACCTAAGCGGGAAGCACCTTCATTCCCACTCAAGCGCAACAACTTAACCGCCAACAGCGTTTGCAGCGTGGGAACCAACCTTTGTACCGCCGTCTTTACCGCCTCCCCCTCTACTCCCACCGTATTGGGATTCAGATAAAAACCGGGTAAAAACAAACCGTATTGGGAATAGTAGATGGGAGAAGAAGAAGACTTTTCCCCAGTCAAGAGTCCGCTTTTTCGCACTCTAGCCAACACGCAATCAGCAGGCTGCTCCCCCGTCACCACCAATGACACATTAGGAATACTAGAAAAAGCACTGGTGGCATCCACTCGCTCAATTCGTTCTAGACTGCTATCAATAGCAACCGTTAAGCCGACATTGCGGGGCAGAACCCGGATGGATTCTTGCACGAGTTGCCCTGGTTGCAATTGGTAAGTTTCGCCAGTCAACAACGGGAAAATTCGTGCCCTTGCTTTTAAACCCTCGCGGGAACGAATCAAAAGTTGCCGTGGGCTATTCCCAACAGCTTCAGAACCCGGTGGCGGTAACAAAGTCAGGAGAGAATTCACCCCATAGGACGCCAGAATGGTTATCGGCAGTCCTCCCAACCACAACTGTGCAACTTTGCCATCTTCTTGCACGGCCGTTACTACGCCATCGGCTTCGGAACTGTTGGGAAAAAGATGATAAGTCAGGGATGTTTGCTTGGGATTGGTTTTTAGGGACAAATCATCGGTAGTTGCTACCAGCATGGGTTGCTGTTTGTTCCCCACCATTTGTTCGATCGTTGCAGCAACCCGACACAGGCTGACTTGAACGGTAGTCGCGGGGGTCGCTTGCCAGAGATATTGAGTCAAAGCATAGGTGAACAGCCCAGCACCCACACCATTCAACTGCTCCTCAAATGCTTGCCGATCAGGGCCTGCTGCCGTCAGCACTACCCCTGGAATTGCAGTTTTGAGTTTTGAATTCAGCCGAAGTTGTGCTTGGAAGGCTAGCTCCTCGGTACTTGGCTGCCCTGCTGGTTGTTGGGGTTGCGATACGTTGCTTTGCAATACGCTACGCGATCGCACTCGCAGATTGCCCCAAAGCCCAGTACCCAGGTCAGTGTAGCTAGTATCCAATACTGCTGTAACTGCGTCGGTATCGAGCGATCGCAACAACAACCACAGCGTTTCTTCCAGCACCCCGTTCGCCACCCCATCCACAGGCACTAACAAATTTTGGATTTTGGATTTTGGATTTTGGATTAATGATTCTTCCTCATTCATCCTTTCTCCTTCCTCATCCATCGTTTCGGCGCGGCTACCATAGCCGCTGAAGTGGAAAACTACCGCATCACCCGGTTTAGCCTGCTTGCTTAAATGCTCGATAAAAGCCGTTTCTATATTCTGTCGTGTAGCTTGTCGATCGGTCAAAACCAAAATATCGCTTGGCTGAAAGCCAAATCGGTGTATCAGGAGTTCTTGTTGCAGTTCCACATCAGTCAGACAACCCGTAAGCGAACTCCCAGAATACTGGTTAATGCCCACCAGCATTGCCAACTTGCGAGGACTGGGTTGCGCTAAAACTTGGTAATAGCGATTTCCCGTCATCACCAGCCCAGCTTCTCCTACTCCCAAGGCTGCCAGTACCGAGCCAGCCCGTTGCAAAAAACTCCGTCGCTTCATAGTTAGCTATTGCCTTCTAGGATTCAGCTATCAGCCTATTTGAGTTAAAAAGCTCTCCTCTACTCCTCAGAAACCCGGTTTCTTGGAGAAACCGGGTTTCTTTCGTCCCTCACTCACCTGACAAGGGCTGTAACTATTGGTGCATCGCCTTTGCCAGTTCAGCCGCTACCTCTGGTCTTGAAAACTCAGGCGGCGGCAACTCACCCCGCCGCAACATCTCCCGCACCTTCGTTCCCGACAGGTGAATGCGCTGTTCCGGGGTGCTGGGGCTAGTCTTCGTTGTTCCCATACCCTGCGTAACGGTGCAATAAAAAGCGTGTTCAAACTTCATCGGCACAATACCTAATTCAGATGGCTCAAACTCATCAAATATATACTGAGCGTCGTAAGTGCCGTAGTAATCTCCTACACCAGCATGATCCCGTCCGACGATGAAGTGAGTGCAGCCGTAGTTTTTGCGAATCATCGCGTGGAAAATCGCTTCCCTGGGCCCCGCGTAGCGCATCGCAGCCGGATTGATGGCGAGAATCACTCTGTCTTTCGGGAAATAGTGTTCCATCATAATCTCGTAGCAGCGCATCCGCACATCGGCTGCAATGTCATCATCCTTTGTTACGCCTACCAAAGGATGCAGGAATAAGGCATCTACGGTTTCCAAGGCGCACTTTTGGATGTATTCGTGGGCTCGGTGGATGGGGTTGCGAGTTTGGAAACCTACAACGGTTTTCCAGCCGTGTTCTTTAAATAATTGCCTTGAGGAGGCTGGGTCAATTTGGTATTTGGGGAAATAGGGATGGCGATCGCGTTCCAGCAACCACACTGGCCCCGCCAGATTGATTGGCCCCTGGTTATAAAGAACTCGCACGCCGGGGTGTTTCTCATCATCGGTGCGGTAGACGTTAATCGCTTCGCGAGTTTTATCGTATGAATATTTCTGGGTTAGCTGCAAAACGCCGATAAAGTTTCCCGTGGGGTCGTCCAAGCCCACCAAGTCGCCTTCAGTAAGAGAGTCTGCAACTTCCTCTGTCACCGAAAGGGCGATCGGAATTGACCAAACCAAACCGTTCGCCAGCCGCATATTGGCAACGACTGACTCGTAATCTGCCTGTTCCATGAAGCCGCTGAGGGGACTAAATGCACCAATGGCGATCATTTGCAAGTCGGAAACTGCTCGCTCATCTAGTTGCACTCGCGGCAGAAAGTCGGCTTTTGAGAGAAATTCTTGTTTTTGTTCGGGTGTAGCAATGCGATTAATCAGTTGACCGCCGTGAGGCTCAATCCCATCTTGACGATGACTCATATCGATTTTTGATTTTGGATGCAAGTATTTTAGATTGTAGCTGCAAGGATCGATCGTACCAAGCTATGAGAGTATTTCAACATCTGTAATATTTCCGGTTGGCACGCAAAATTTCTCTGGCTCTACTCCCCAATTTACCCACTAAATTGCCGAAGGAGCAGACTGAACATTTCGCGACATCCTTAATGCTTGTATGAATCCTGTTTTTTGACCCAAGGATACTTGACCCCCTTAATGCTTCTTGCTCAGGTGTAAGTCGGGTAAGAATTTCAGTTATGGTATTATCGTTTTAGCTAATTAAAGCAGGAGGTAAACATCCCTCAGATTAGTGCCGCGCAAATCCTGCAAGTTGGAGCTAGAGCCAGCACTTACGAAAACCTTAAGTGCGTTGAATGCGCTAGAGCAATAAAGGACTACTTGCTATCTCAGGACATTCGCGGTAAGCGCGTCAAACTCTACACAGGCGATGCAGCAAGTTGGGACAGCCGCATTTATGATGATAGCATCCCAGGAGACGCTATTTCCGTTAATGGTCGCCATGAAGGAATTGCAATTGTCATCAACGGCATAGAAACTGTTTTTGATAACCATCACCATGATGGAATTCCCAGCACACCAATTCAGTAATCGTAGGGGCGAAGCAAACGGGTGTGGAAATCTACGGTAAAAGCGATAAATTTCCACACCCGTTTGCTTCGCCCCTACCAGATCAAAACGCGCCACTAAGTATTACTGAATCGTTGTTCTAGATCTGAATGGATGAATAATCTGTTATTTTATGGTAAACCACATTATGGCGAACAGTTTCAAGTAACAGAAGAGGAATTTTAAAGGAAAGTGTTATGACAGAAGTTCGTCAGAGAATAGCAGAGGTTCAATCTGAATATCTCTATGAGATGCTGCAAGAAATCAAAAAGCGACCGGGTATGTACTTAGGTAAGTGTTCCATTACCCGGCTTCGTATGCTTTTGGACGGATATGGTTTGGCTCAATGTGAACTTGGCTTGCCTCGAACAGATCAAGAACGGGAATTTAACGGGTTTCAAGATTGGATACAGCAAAAATTTAATATTACTTCATCTCACGGATGGGATAGTATAATTCTTTTCTATTCAGCGGATGAAAGAGATGCGCTAGATAATTTTTTCAAGTTGTTTGAAAAATTCCAGAATGGAGAAAGTCCTTTACCAAATTAGGTTGGCACGGAGAGGCCAGAATTTTTATGTCAGAAGTTACTCAGGTTGATTCCTTAAATGACGCCAATAATATTCCCAAAATCTTATTGACATTTTTGATATAATACTCTGTTAAATCAATATCAACAACATTACCTTCTAATTTCAAGAACCTCCATATCGTGCCTATGGTGACAACCCCATAAATTGTTTTAATGGCGTTTCCTTCCCGTTCATTAAACAATTGTGCTGCTATCATTTCAGCAACACATTGCCCAAAGCCAGTTTTGATATTTTCGTTCTTCGCTTCCACAATAGTAATAACTGGAGCGCGAATAAAAAGCTGTTCTGCTGAACGGCTAATTAAAAAATCACAAACTCCATTTAACCCTCTGTCATTGTCTACGTTAAAGTCCACCCCGGAAAATAAACTCACTTGATAATTTAAACGCCTCCTCACCTCAAGCAAAATAGGCGCGATTATCATTTCAGAACGAGCTTTTTCTGTATTAATAGCAACAGCTAAGGCAATATTTTCTTTGAGATAAAAAGCTAGATAATCGCTGGACTCTACTTCTTCAACAGCAGCGAATAAATCGACTGTTTCGTTAATGGTTAAACCAAATATTTTTACCAGTTGGCTCAGAGTGAAATCACTATAAGACATTTAATTTACCTCAAAAGTAGAATAGGGCGGACATTGCCCGCCCTACTTCTTAGTTTTGCCTTTCGATGATACCGCCACCCAACAAGATATCGCCGTCGTACCAAACTGCGGCTTGTCCGGGGGTGATGCTGAACTGCGGTTCGTCAAATACCAGCTTAACTCTTGTGGAATGGGCATCTTGCCCGTCCCCGGACAAAGGAATCACGGTAACGGGTACAGCGGACGATCGATATCTGATTTGCACTTCGGCGCGAATCGGTGCAGATGGTTGTGCTAGAGACACCCAGTTTACCCGCGCCACGGTGCATTCTGTGCGATCGGCACTATTGCGATCGCCTACAATCACCCGATTGTTTACCGCATCCAACCCAATCACGTACAGGGCTTGGGGCGCTGCAATCCCGATCCCTTTCCGCTGACCGATCGTGTAATGATGGATACCATCATGTTGCCCCAGCACCTTACCCGACTCGTCAACTATATTGCCCTTTTGCGGTGCAATGTACTTATCCAGAAACGCCCGCATCGAGCCATTGCTTTCCACCAAGCACAAATCCATACTTTCCGGCTTATCGGCAGTATTCAGGCCGAATTGGGCTGCAATTTGCCGAGTTTCGGTCTTGTGCGTTTCTCCCAGCGGAAATACGGATGCCGCAAGCAAATCCTGTGTCAAATCGTACAAAAAATATGACTGATCCTTATTCAGGTCTACAGCCCGCCGCAACTGATAGCGATCGCGATCGGCATCATAGCTAATCCGGGCATAGTGTCCCGTGGCAATTTTGTCAATACCCAACTTTTCGCGAGCATAACTCACCATCGGGCCAAACTTCACACTCTTATTACACTGGGAACAAGGCAGGGGGGTAATCCCGTCGCTGTAACCCGCTACCAGATAGTCCACAATATTGGCTTGGAACACATCGCGGCTATCGACAATGTGATGGGGAATGTCCAGATGTTCGCAAATTTTAGCAGCATCGACCATCCCTTCAGAACAGCACTGACCCTTCCCTTTCATCAGCCAAAGGGTCAAACCAACGACTTCATATCCCTGATGATGAAGGATCGCTGCTGCAACTGAACTATCAACGCCACCCGAAAGGCCAACGACTACTTTGTTCATGGAACCAAAAATGACTGAAATCTTGCTTAACGCAAGCATTGCTACTTCTAAGTTAACACTCCTACAACGACCTGTCATGGCAGTACTGCCCAATCGACATGAGAAGCAATAGCCTAGTCATGCGTTAATAGGCTATAAACTGTCTTAGCCGGGGTGCTTAAATAATAGATAGGTTAAAAATTTGGCATGAAACGAAATCTGCAAAATAAAATTAGGGGATTTGGTCGGATGAAACTATTTAATATGGCACCAGTTGCACCTTTGGCATCCCTCCTAATTGGGAGTATGGCTCTAGCGCTGGTTCCCCAAACCATTGTCCAAGCAGAACTGACTACCAACAATTTATCAGTTGCACAACGACTTTTGGAAACACCACTGCCACCGCCACCGAGATTGCAGCAAACTGATTCTCCACAACTACTGGCTCGCCGGAGGAGACCCTCCAGGACGAGAACCAACAGGCGCTGGCGCTCTAATTGTCAAAGGCAGCGGTGCAATTGCGAAGCAACGCCGTGCGATTATCAAAGCTATGTAGTTTATATTCCCAGATATAGCGATCGCCTCCTCGAACAGGTTCAGAACATATATTCGGAAGCTAGGAAGATGCACTACGGGAGAAAAGATGTCATTCAAGTGGGATCTTACGGCGAACAGTGGGTAGCAGAAGACACCCGTGCAAGGCTGCGACAAGAGGGATTTTCTACTGAAATAGGCACGATCCTTACCAGGCGAACATCTCAGTTTTCTGTTATTGTGAATAACCCATCTCTCTTAGACATGGTTCAAAGAGAAGTGTTTAATGCAACTTTAGGCATTGACACAAGAACCCAACAAAAGGTCATTGTGGCAGGGCAATATCGCAGTGCTGCCAGGGCACAAGAGCTTGTCAGCGAACTGCAAAAACGGGGTATCCTTGCTGAAATTGTCGGCGATGTGAGTGTATTGGATACTACTGAGTTTTCAAATGATAATTCTACTATTGAGGTACTTGGAGATAATTATCAAAGCAATTTGCTGTTTGCAAATAATGTTGTGACTCGCTCTAATTCATTCGCAGATAATTACTATGGGATAATGATTCCAGGCAGTGAAGCAGAATTAACTACGATCGAAGCTCACGTCCGACGCATGGCTCCTGGTTTGGGAATGGAAAGAGGAGTTTACCAAATAGAGAATGCTAAAGAACCATTTGTAATGGTAGGGCCGTTTGCCGATCGAGAAACAGCAGAGCGATGGGGGCGCTATCTGCAAGATTTTGGGATGACCAATGCACAAGTTTTCCACGGCAGCTAAGTAGGTGAGCGTAAATAAACTGAACTAAGAGAAACCCGGTTTCTCCAAGAAACCGGGTTTCTAAGGGCCTGGAGTTTTACGTTTAATTATGCCCACCTACTTAACAATTTTGGATTTTAGATTTTAGATTGAGATTGAAGTGTAATAAAATCTAAAATCTATGGACAGGGTGGAAAAAATTCAACAGGTAGTCGTGAGTGCCCAGCAGATGCGCGAGATTGAAGGGCGCGTCTTTGCTGCGGGGATGCCAGTCGCCGCTTTGATGGAAAAGGTGGCAAGTCTGATTGTCCGTCACATCAGCAGGGAGTGGGGGAGTGGGGGAGAAAAAAGAATCCCCAATTACCAATCCCTAATTTCCAATCATCCAAAATCGCCAAGAGTGGGCATTTTGGTTGGGCCAGGTTATAATGGTGGCGATGCGTTGGTAGTTGCCCGCGAGTTGCATTTCCAGGGTTATGAGATTGTTATTTATCATCCTTTTACCAAACTAAAGGAATTGACAGCCCAACACGCTCAGTATGCTAATAGTTTAGGCATTCCATTTGTTGAAGAAATTTCCCTGTTATCAGATTGCGATCTAATAATTGATGGGTTGTTTGGATTTGGGTTGGAAAGAGCGATTACCGATCCGGTTGCTGCTGCGATCGATCGAATCAATCAGTTGTCCAAACCGATTATTAGCATCGATTTGCCTTCTGGTTTGCACACAGATACGGGGGAGGTATTGGGAACAGCTATTCGTGCCACTCATACTCTTTGCTTGGGTTTGTGGAAGCAGGGATTATTACAAGATCGAGCGTTAGAATATGTTGGCAAAGCTGAATTAATTGATTTTGATATTCCGCTGGCGGATATCGCGGCGGTACTCGGTGAAACGCCTGAGATACAGCGTGTGACGGAAGCATTTGCGATCGCACATTTGCCCCTATCCCGTCCGCCAGTCACCCATAAGTATAAAATGGGGCATTTGCTACTCATTTGCGGTTCCCGCAAATATGCTGGAGGAGCTATTTTAAGTGGTTTGGGAGCAAGAGCGAGTGGTGTGGGGATGCTCTCAATTGCCGTACCGGAATCTCTGAAATCCCTGTTAGTATCACATCTGCCGGAAGCACTGATTATTGGTTGTCCGGAGACGGAAAGCGGTGCGATTTCCCAGCTGCCAGAAGAAATTGATTTGGGGTCGTATAGTGCGATCGCTTGCGGCCCAGGTTTGACAAAAGATGCTAGGCCAGTTGTCCAAGCCGTGTTAGAAAGCGAACTTCCCCTACTTTTAGACGCCGACGGCTTAAATATCCTCGCCCAAATGGGAACCATCCCCAAGCTATCAAAGCGGCAGGCAATCACCGTCCTGACACCCCATACAGGTGAGTTCAAGCGTCTATTTCCAGATGCACCAGATCCCACAACAGACAGGGTGAGTGCGGTTAGAGAGGCGTCTCGCTTGAGTGGTGCGGTAGTGTTGTTAAAAGGCGCGAGAACAGCAATTGCCAACCCTTCCGGTTCGGTATGGATTATTCCCGAAAGCACACCAGCCCTCGCACGTGGCGGCAGTGGAGATGTCCTAACTGGACTATTGAGCGGACTTTTAGCGCAACCAACTTCTCAGGAATTACCCGTAGAAGAAATCGTAGCAGCAGGTGCTTGGTGGCACGCGCAAGCGGGGATTTTGGCAGCCAAAGAGCGAACTGAGTTGGGAGTTGATGCGTTTACACTAACGCAATATTTGATTCCGGTGGTATGTAGTGCTGAATGAGGAAATACAGCGCTTTTCAGGTGAGTGAGGTACAAAGAAACCCGGTTTCTTGAAGAAACCGGGTTTCTGGGTTTACTTCATTGCTATACATTAGTGATATCGTCAAATTGTCTGTTGTCATCGTTGGTTAAATTTTTACCGCAGATGAAAACAGATGAACGCAGATGAACGCAGATAAGAGAAGAACGCGAATTTTTTAGGTGACCGATACTACCGGAAATGATATTATCTATCGAGTGAGAGGGAAGACGGTACAGATTTTGCGGGTGCTGCATACTTCCAAACAGTATCCCGATGGGTAAGAAAAACTATGTCCTTAAAGTATGTTTGGGATTTTTTTACCACAGATGAAGACAGATAAACACAGATGAACACAGATGAATAGAAATGTTTGGTTACTTATTTTAGGGCTTTAATTATGCAAATAAAAGATCGCCCAATTCCGATACCCAACCCCACCCTCAGCACTTTGATTGCCGAGTTGGGTGAGGAATGCGCCAACGTCCAAGCATTAATCGACCAGCTAAAGTTGCCTCACCAGAGTTATACGCAACAAGCCGAAATTCTAGCTGAACTTCTGGCTGTTGCGATTCATCTAAATACTCATTGTGGAGAAGATTTTCAGACGATGATTGCCGAGGAGATGGAAAAGTTGCCCGATGATGATGAAATTGACTAAACTTCGACTGGCGATTTACTTTTCGCTGGTACGGAATAATCGCCGTTAGCATCAACTTCAATCATCCCCAGCGATTCATCACCTGTAATCAAACGGGCTCCACGTTGGCGCGTAAAATAGTTCCAAGCCCACTGAATCATCACCACTAATTTGTTGTCAAATTCGATGAGATAGTAAATGTGGACAAATACCCATATCAGCCAAGCGAAGAAACCCGATAACTTGACATAACCCAAGTCTACAACAGCAGCATTTCGTCCGATAACGGCTAAACTACCTGTATCAACGTAACGGAAAAGAGGCGCTGTTTCACCAACCAGTCGCTTTTTAATCAGTTTGGCAACATATTCTCCTTCCTGCATCGCCACTGGTGCTACACCGGGTAAAGGTTTTCCGTCTTGATGGGAGAAACTTGCCAAATCTCCGATCGCAAAAATATTAGGATAACTCGGTAGGCTCAGATCTGGTTCGACGACAACTCTACCTACTCGATCTAGTTCCGCATTTGCGCGTTGTGCGAGAATTTTTCCCATCCCAGAAGCTTTTATGCCAGCAGCCCATAATATTGTTCGCGCTAAAATTTGTTCAATTTTATCGCCTTGTTTTGTGGTGACGATATTGTCTGAAATATTAGTAACTAGGGTTTTTGTCAGCACGGTAACGCCCAATTTATTGAGCGATGTTTCCGCTTTTGCGGATAATTCTGGTGGGTAGGGAGGCAGGATGCGATCGGTCCCTTCCAGCAACAAAATTTGAGCTTCAGTGGTGTCAATGTCTCGGAAATCTTTCTTGAGAGTGCTGAAAGCAAGTTCTGCGATCGCACCTGCTAATTCTACTCCTGTCGGCCCTCCACCCACAATTACAAATGTCAACCAAGCACGCCGTTTTTCGGCATTGGTTTCTTTTTCTGCCGCTTCAAATGCCAAGAAAATACGACGCCGAATTTCCAGCGCATTTTCTATTGTTTTTAATCCCGGTGCAACCATTTCCCATTGGTCATTTCCAAAATAGTGGTGACTGACACCAGTAGCAACAATTAATGTATCGTAACTGAGTTCGCCACTACTCATAATTACTTTTCGCTGTTCTGGGTCAATATCTTTTACTTCTGCCAGCAGCACCTTAGTGTTTTTGTTGTTACTTAGCACAGCACGAAGTGGAGAGGAAATATCCGCAGGGGATAGACTACCTGTTGCGACTTGATATAGTAGTGGCTGAAACAGATGAAAGTTGCGTTTATCGACTAAAGTTACTTTCACAGGCGGGCGATTAAGAGCTTGAGCAGCATAAAGTCCGCCAAAACCGCCACCGACAATCACGACATGGTGAGGAGATTGATTTTCTAGTGCATCTGCCATAAGTGGGAACTTCCTTTCTGGGATTTTGCCAGTGACTCGTTTGAGGAAACCTTTTTGATGTTACCGATGTTTCCTTTATAGTGCGAACTGACAAAAATGTGGGTAGCGATCGCTACAAGTAAACAAATAAAATAGACATCTCCAGAAATTAAAGGTGCGTTACCTGTAACCCTGTAAAGACGTTGCATGCAACGTCTCTACATTCTTTGAAAGGAGATGTCTAATGATTTTGCCCAGAAAGTCTGTCATCGAAATTGCAACCGTTAAGCCTTATGGCAACATTAGGATAAAATTCTAGCTCGTCTTTTACCAATAGTAGATGAGTTGTCCAAAGCTTCGAGATGAGGCACCAAATTCGCAGACACTGGTTGAGGCGCTGTTTCCGTAACCGTGTTTCGTGCTTTATCCTTAATCGATTTGAGTACCAGACGAACTACCCAAGAAGACAGGCACGGGTTTTCGTCAATTTCCGTTATCAAAGCATCTAAATCATTAACAATAGCCATCATTTGTGGGTTAATATTCTTCTGCATAAGTTTGATGCCCTCTTTTAAATGTTCTCGTTCTCTAGATTCAAAATAAAAAATTCTGGTTAGCTTCTTGTGTCGTTGTGTGTCAGTCTCTCAGGTGACTGCTAAAGCCTCGAAGATCCGCTCTTGGTGGCAGGTTTTGAATAATCCTTGATGGATAAGCTTTTGAGTGGCTGTGGCCCGATCGCATTTCTCTTCTGCTAAAGATACTTCTGCGCCTCATGGTGGACACTTAGCCAAGCGGCACACTCGCTTCAAAACGCGGAAAGCTCAATAAATCTCTCCAGAAATTAAAGGTGCTAACCCTTGAACCCTTGTAGAGACGTTGCATGCAACGTCTCTACATTCTTTGAAAGGAGATGTCTAAAGGACATGAATCGCGAAGATGGAACTCCCTTTGTGCTTCATCCTTTCTAATTCACGCAGAATGCTGACACTTCACCCATCCGCATGACGTGAACTAAGCTAGTCTGCTAGGGTGAAGACTAGCCAGATGAGCCTGAATTCGGTAAAAATAATGCGGCAACGATTATTCGGCAACACCCTCCTGGCTTCACTGAAGAGGAAGCTGAAGAGACACCAAGAACAGACTCAGGAGGAAGGTGTTGATTACGAGGCGTGGCGGCGGGAGTTCCTGCAAAAGCGGCTGCGGTTAGGTTTGCGGATTGCCTTCATCAGCTTCTTGAGTTTTATCGCCCTGCAACTTAGAAATTTTATCGTTAGGCCAGAGTATTTCGATCGCTTGGCGTTAATAACGCATATCGCTTCGGAACTAAGCCTGCTGGTGTGTTTGTCATCCCTGAGAACTCGCTTGGGTCGCCGTTACCCAAATTTAATATTCCTGATTTTTTCTTGGTCTATCACCCTAATTCCCCTGCTGATAGTTACCGTCGCCGATAAGTTGGAACCCAATATCCTTAGCTGGCCCCTAGCGTTTTTCGGCATGGCTACCCTCGTCCCAGTCTGCTGGCGGCTGCACCTTGTCTCTCAGTTGGGCGTTTTTGCTTACTATTTCGGTGTGCAGCTTCTCCTGGGTAAGGTGGCCCAGATGCCAGCGCCGTGGATGACTTCAGGTTTGTTGTATTTATATATGTTTTGGGTTTGTTTTGTTTGCGACCTATCAGTTTACTTGTACGAACGCCTACAGCGGTCTGAATTTAAGGCTCGTCGCCAGATGGAAGCAGCTTATCAGCAACTAACTGTCGAACAGGAACAATCAGAACGTCTGCTACTGAATGTCTTGCCGCAGTCGATCGCCGATCGCTTAAAACAGTCTACAGGAACTCTAGCAGAACAATTTAACGAAGCCACGGTTTTGTTTGCTGATATCGTTGGTTTTACCCAGCTATCGACCCAGATACCGCCTACGGAAATGGTGGAGTTGCTCAATAATATTTTCTCGCGGTTTGACGAGCTGGCAGAAAAGCATGGATTGGAAAAGATCAAGACTATTGGCGATTCTTACATGGTGGTTTCGGGTCTGCCGATACCAAGGCCCGATCATGTGGAAGCGATCGCAGATATGGCTTTGGATATGCAACTGGCGCTCAACAAAGTAAACATCGAAACCAATCAAGATTTTCGCGTCCGAATTGGCATCAACACCGGGCCAGTAGTTGCCGGGGTAATTGGTCTGAAAAAGTTTATTTACGACCTGTGGGGCGATACTGTGAATATAGCAAGTCGCATGGAATCTCAAGGTATACCCAATTGCATTCAAGTTACCAAGGAAGTTTATGAAATATTAAAAAATCAGTATGTTTTTGAGGAACGCGGAACCATTCATGTCAAAGGTAGAGGAGATATGCTCACTTATCTGCTTAAAAGCAAATCCTCTTTCTAAGGCGATCGCACTCCAAAACCCCTTGACAAAGCGACCTGAGAATGCTGTGAAGTGAGTTGTGCGATCGCGTAGCTGACGTAGGCGTAGCCTTCCCCCAGGGTACGGCATATCGAGCTTTTTTTCTTACGGTTATATCCTGCGACTATAATATAAACAAGTATAAACTAACGAGGTGTAAGATGACGACACCAACAGAGATTCGCCAAAAAGCGATTGAATTAGTTAAAAAATTGCCAAAAGAAATGTTATTTGAAGCCGTTGGGTTACTCGAATCTTTGCGTGCAAAGGCCGAGCGAGTAAGAAATCCAGAGCCACACAATTCAGAAGAAAGTGCTTTACTGGAAATCATTCAGCACCGACTTCCCCCACAAGACAGACTAAGACTGGACTATCTGCGCGATCGCGCTGAAACTGGTGAAATAAATGAAGTGGAGCATAGTGAATTATTATCTTATGTAGAGCGAATAGAAAATAAAGATGTAGAGCGATTGGCAGCTTTGATTGAATTGGCTAAAATCAAAAATGTCGATTTGAACACCTTACTTGACGAGTTAACATCACAGGAAACAATATCCAGTGTCATCTGAACGAGTTACATCTATTTTTAAACAAGCCGTTTCGACGCGAGCTAAAAATTACTGTGAGTATTGCCGCAGTCCTGGTCAATTCGCTACTGAGAGTTTCACAGTTGACCATATCAAGCCTCGTCAAGCAGGTGGCGAAACCACATTAGATAATTTAGCTTGGTCTTGTTTTGGTTGTAACGCTCACAAGCATACGAAAACTGATGATACCGATCCTGAAACAGGTCAAAAAGTGGCTTTGTTTAACCCCCGACAACAAGTTTGGACAGAGCATTTTGGCTGGAGTGATGATTGCACGGAAGTTATTGGCAAAACTCCTTGTGGTAAAGCGACAATTAATGCGCTTCGTTTAAACAGAACGGGTGTTGTTAATTTGCGTCGCTTGTTGGTTATGGCTGGTTTGCATCCACTATCGGAAAGCTAAAATGCGATCGCACTCCAAAAACCTTTGTTCTCTAATGCTGTTGAGGTGGCGGTGGGTGTTGATGGCCCGATCGCACAAGTTACTGCAACTTAGTTTGATGGGGAGCCAGAAGTGCAATCGAGACAGCAATACCTAGTATTATCGCTGTTTTCACCCAATTTTATCTGCTGTCAATATAATATAAAAAACTATAAACTTCGCTCGCAAAAAACAAAACATTGGCCTACGATAACACCTGCAAATACATCGCCTCCCAAAATCCAGCTAGTTTCGTCCGCTGGTTATTACCCAATGAGGAATTCACCACTGTCGAAATCCTCAAAACCGAATTACCAGCCGAACCAATTAGAGCCGATTCCTTAATTTTATTACGGTTCGGTAACACAATTTTACATCTAGAGTTTGAAAAATTACCCTATTCAGATCCACCAATTCCCGAACGGATGCTCAACTATTGGGTTCGCCTGTACGGAAAATATAGATGTAGAATAGAACAAGTAGTAATTTACTTGCAACGCATTGACTCACCCCTAGTTTTCCTAGACCGATTTCAAGTAGGAAACACCGTACATCCCTATCGGGTAATTCGGTTATGGGAAGAAGACCCCGCATCTTTTTTAGCCGAACCCGCTTTGCTACCGCTAGCACCTCTAACTCGCAGTAATGCACCCAGAGAATTGTTAGCACAAGTAGCGGCAGAGGTTGAATTAATTCAAGACCCCGCACAACGAAGGGAAATATTAGTTTGTACCGCAGTAATGGCGGGTTTACTGCATAAACCAAATCTAATTAGTCAGCTATTTCGGGAGGATAATATGCAAGAATCTTTGTTTTATCAACAAATTGTGGAAAAAGGTGAGCAGCGAGGTGAGCAGCGAGGTTTGCAGCGAGGTTTGCAGCAAGGTTTGCAACAAGGTTTGCAACAAGGTTTGCAACAAGGTTTGCAACAAGGACAAAAACAGCAGGCATTCTTCCAAATTCTGCGCCAGTTGATGCGGCGGGTGGGAGAAATCGCACCTAGCACGGAAGAGAGAATTCGCGCTTTATCGCTTTCTCAGTTAGAGAACTTGGCGGAAGCGTTGTTGGATTTTTCATCGCCAGCAGATTTAACTGCTTGGTTGGATAATTTGAATTAGATAAAATGGTAGGGAATAAACACCCCTTTTGATTAATTTAGATGGGGTGTTACCCTTTTCTGAAACAATCCTCCCAGCTTTGGTTGATGGAGGGATCGCTCTTTTCCCTGTGTTCTCTAATGCTGTTGAGGTGGCGGTTGGTGTTGATGGCCCGATCGCTATTCTTCCCTAGTGTTCTCTACAGTCGTTTCTAAGGTGTCGCTTTCTTGGTTTTGGTGCGAACTCAAGATTTACCACGATCGTACTCTAGCCAAATTTCATATTCAGTCCTTATAGCAATGCTCTTAGTAACTTCATTGCTGTAAGCCGTTTTCATAGACTCGCTTAGTTTAGCTGTATTGCGTATGAGTTGAATAGCAGGCGTGTTGCTATATTTTTGAATTTGACTACTGCTAGTTTTCAGTAAGTCTTCGTTTTGCGCCCCATTATCATTTACCATACATCAACCCCTCTAAGTTTTGCCTAACAGCCTTGAATTTTTCAACAGCGTCAACTAGAAAATTCACTAAGTCTTTTGTTCATTGCTTCCAGCATTTTACGTTTGCCATCTTGCTTAACTTCTTCAGAGAAATTACTATTCATAATTTCATCAATTTTTGGCCCAAAAACACGAATTACGCTGTTCATTCTTTCGACTTGTCCTTGAACCTCGATTTCATACGCTTCCGTGTGTATGAATTCTGCCAGAAGCTGGTAATTCAATCTAATGTCACGAAATCCACTTCCCAAAACAATAACTAATGCTGTTACTGGGCTGGCTAGTGCGCGACCTATCAAACCAAGAACTATATCTCGTTCAACCTCACTAGGTACTACTATAGTGCCATTTTGATCCTTAAAATAAACAGGAACAGTTTTTCCAGCTATCCTAATCTTTACTGAATCTTGCTTATCCATAGTAAAATTTAACTCCGGTAATGACAATTTTTATTTTACATCTATAAAACTGATTAAAACACAAATCGAAATTACTAAAATAATAATGTAAGCTAATAGATGAGATTGAATTAATACTGTTATCAAACCTGATATAACAACAGCAGATCTAATAGCGAGCCTAGTTTCCTTTGGATTTGCATGACCGTGTTTCATTTTAATTTGAGCCTTAGCACTCTCCAGCGTTAAGTTGGGTAATATCGGTGTGTTTTCAGGTAGTTTTTTATGCAGGAAAGATGCAAACCATGCTATAAGTTTTTGAGCAGGCCAGACTAAAATTATAAGCAAAATAAAAGCAACGATAAAATCTATCATAATATCTATTTAGTTCGCATTGAATTTATATTTCTATTTCTTAACCTGCTAAACATACTTTTTGCAGCTTTCAAGATAGGACTTTTTTCCCATTTGAATAAGCTCACTAAAAAATTTAAGATAGGACTTTTTTCCCATTTGAATAAGCTCACTAAAAATTTGCAAATTACTTTGCCGAATAATTCCCCGCTATATACTACATTTTGCTCTCTGTGAACAGATTCTTTTCTTTGCTCTATGTCATATATTTTCTTTTCAACTGCGTTTTTATATCTATCAAACAAACTGTAAACGTAAATTTCGGTTACTTCCTCAGAATAATTTGCTTGTGAAGTTAAAGCTTCTATAACACTCTGACCTGTAATTTTAGCGTCTATAACAATCTCCTTTAGTTGTGTCTGCGACACTAACCCTTGAGTAAGTAGGTTTTCTAGCCTTGCTTGAACCTGCGCTTGGTACTCATTTAAATCCTGTCTGATTCGCGCTGCCAAGTCTTGCATACTTTTTTGCATACTGTTTGATGGCGCTTACAACCTGCCTTTGGTATACCTTAGCGACTATGGCTCAGCTTTGTCAGTGAGAAAAAGTAATAGAAAAGTAATAGAAAAGTAATACTGGCTTGCTCATTGCGGTAGAATCTAGGTCTAAGTAGGTGGGCGTAAATAAACTGAACTCCCAGAAACCCGGTTTCTCCAAGAAACCGGGTTTCTAAGGGCGCGGCAGTTTTACGTTTAATTATGCCCACCTACTTATCAGGGTATTCTAGCTTCCAGGATCTTGGCTATGCCCTACGCGGAACTTAAAACTCTACTACTGAGGGACTTTTACAAATGACTGTTGAAGAAGCACTAGAGCTTGTGGAAATTGCCATAATAGATTACCAACGCTTAAACAAAGTTCAAGAGCTAGTGTTTCGGCAATCTTGGGAAGGATGGTCTTATGCGGAGATTGCTAAAAACACTGGATATAACCATGATTATATAAAAGCAACTGGTTATGAACTATGGAAGCTATTATCAAAGGCATTAGGGGAAAAGGTTAAAAAAGATAACTTGAAGACAGTTTTAAAGCGATACATAAGGAAAAATCAAGTTAACTTACATGGAAATCACGCAATTGAACTTAATCTAAGCGGTGCTAACCTAAGTGGAGCAAGCCTAAGTGTAACTAGAATATGTGCAAACTTAATTGAGTCAAATTTGTGTCAGGCAAATTTACCAAAATCCCTAATACCTGAAAATAACACTGAATCAGATGAAGAAGCAGATAACCAAGAAATTCAACCTAACTCAGAAGAGGAAATCTATTACTGGAACGATTTACCTCTGCGTTCACAAGCACAAGTAAAAATAGCTGAAGCGCTCGATCGGGCCAACGTCCTCTTTATCCCCAACTCCAAAGCGCGACTGACAACGACCGAAGGTAGACAAAACCAAGAACCTGAGTTTCTCATCTTCCACCAAGGTAAATGGGGAATTCTTGAAATTGATAGTGAATTATCCGAGCAAGATGTGGTAAAATTAGAAAAGCGCGATCGCACTTTTCAAACTCACGGAATTGCGATCGTTCAACATTACGACGCTACCCAATGCAGAGAACAACCAGATCGAGTCGTGCAGGACTTTTTGGCAATATTAACTCAGATAGCACTTTAGCTATTTGACTCCCCAGAAAACAGATTTTCAAGGTCACGGTAGCCACTAACTACACGCACAACTTCAATACCGTCTTCTATCGAATGATAGAAAATCAAGTAATTATCTATCGGGAAACTCCGTAATGGGGGAGATAGTTTATCCCATCTGCGACCCATATTTGGAAAATTTACCAAAGTCTCAAATTTTTGTGTAAGCGCTCTCAGGAATCGATCAGCAGCAGCAGGATCTTTAGAAGCAATGTAATCGTTGATTTCTTCGATTTCACTAGCTGCTTGCGGCGACACATAATAGTTTTTCATTCCGATTTACCTTCGGCACTTTGCCGGTTTTTCTCATGTAGCCGCTTGATCAACTCTCTCCCATCAATCTTTTCTCCTCTCTCAAGCTGTTCCATGCCAATATCGATTTCCTTTTGGAGTTCAGCAAGTCGCGCTTGGTACACAATATAGCGATCCTCCAAAAGCCTTATTCCTTCACGAATAACATCACTAGCAGATAAGTATTTACCGCTTTCTACCAGGGTATTAACAAACTCTTCTTGCTCCCGTGTTAATGCTATATTCATAAGCTAGTTTGGCTTGATTAGGTAATTATCTAATTTTATATGTATTCCCCAAAAATGTCCAGCATTACGACATTATCCAATGCAAAGAAAAACCAGATCGAGTCGTGCAGGACTTTTTAGAAATATTATAGCAGCTGGCGAGTGGGTGAGGTACAGGCAACCTGTAGAGGCGGGTTTGGCAGATAATTTATGGTTTTCAGACCAGAATAATGGCAAAACCCGCCCCTACTTGGTTATTTCGGGTTAATTATGCTGTAGGGACACGGCATAATTAAAATTTTTATTTATACCGACATATTTATGATGCCGTGTCCCTACAAAAATGTTCACCATAAACACTAGCATAACAATTCCGAAAGACGCAAGTTTAATTATGCCGTGTCCCTACAACCAGGCACAGCTACCATTTTAACTAAATTCCGCCACATCCTCATACAAAGCTGAAATAGCCGTCCTAAAATTAACACTAGCCAAATAAATTTCCTCCCCTTTTTGATAAGTATAGAGTTCCCAACGTCTCTCAGAATTGCGCCGGAAACACTCAATTTTTTGCCGTTTTTGACCGATTAATACATACTCTTGCAAAGTTTCTATTTGTTGGTAATCAGCAAACTTATCTCCTCTGTCAAACGCTTCTGTATTGTCAGATAAAACTTCTACAACTAAGGAAGGATAGCGAATGAAAGAATCTGACGAATTTCTATCTCTTTCATCGCAACTTACTGTTACGTCGGGGTAATAATATACATCAGCAGCATCTATCAATACTTTTATATTTTCTACAAAAGCTCGACATCCTGTTCCCCGAACGTGGTTTCTCAGCAAAGCGAAGATGTTACCTGCTATAATATTGTGAGCTTGAGTACCACCAGCCATTGCAAAAACTTCTCCTCGAATATATTCGTGCCGGATCGGACTGATTTCTTCACCTTTTAGATAGTTTTCGCGAGAAATATAAATACTGCTTTCGCTGACAAACATCTGGTAAATCTCCTAAAAAGACTCTTCTATATCTATTTTACTCGGCCTGGGGATTGGTCATTAGTTAAAAGTTATTGGTATTTTCCATTAACCAATGACTAATGAACAATGACAAATTCTAACTTTTAGTTTTCACAAGTTGTTCGATCGCACTCACCAACTCAATAGGATCGATCGGCTTCGACAAATGCCTCTGAAAACCCGCATCCAGAGCCTCGATCCGGTCTTTTTCCATCGCATATGCCGTCAGCGCTACAGCCGGAAGCGATCCCCCACGCTCCGACTCCAAGGCTCTCAGCTTGCGGATGAGAGCATAACCATCCTCACCGGGCATCCCGATATCGCTTACCAGTACATTTGCCTTCCACTCCTGCAATGCTTCCAGCGCCGATTCCGTCGAGTCCGCAGCCATTACCTTAGCCCCATACTCTTCGAGTGCTGTAGTCAGGAAATCTCGCGTATCGGCTTCGTCATCAACAACAAGTACCTGCAAACCAGAGAGGGGACTGGGGACTGGGGACTGGGGACTGGGGACTGGGAAGTTCTCAATGCTCAATCGCCGATCCTCAATCCCTTGAAGCAGTGGTAGTTTCACTGTGAAAGTCGCACCCTTTCCTTCTCCATCGCTAGCCGCACAGACAGTACCGCCGTGCAGATCTACCAAGTGACGCACAATTGCCAATCCCAATCCCAGCCCTCCTTGTTCCCTTGTCGTTGTACTATCGGCTTGGCGAAAGCGATCGAACACATAAGGCAGAAAATTGGGACTAATGCCTTTGCCAGTATCGCTTACTGTGATTTGGGCATAAGGCGATTTTGGATTAGTAGGTTGTTCTTTTGATGCGACGATATTCGATTGTAATGCGGTATCTTCCAATCCAAAATTAATTGACAGTCGAATCTCCACCTGTCCCCCAGAGGGTGTAAACTTAATCGCATTGGAGAGCAAATTCCACACAACTTGCTGCAAGCGATTGAAATCAGCGGAGACTAAACAACCCCGATCGCACAATATTAATTTCAGTTCGATATTATTGTTCTGAGCTGTTGGACGTACAGCTTCGGTAGCTGCCTCGATCACCGTAACAAGGTCGAGGGTGCGGAGATTTAGGGAGAGTTTGTCCCGCAGCATTCGCGAGACATCCAAAAGATCTTCAATCAGCTGACTTTGCGATCGCGCATTGCGTTCGATCGTCTCCAGAGCGCTCGCCGTCCTTGCTTCATCAAACTTGCGGGTACGCAGCAAAGTTGCCCAACCCAGTATCGCATTCAAAGGCGTCCGCAATTCGTGAGACACAATTGCCAGAAACTCATCTTTAATGCGATTCGCCTCTTGAGATTTGCGGTAGAGCTGTGCTAGAGAGAAAGCTAAAGCAGCGCGGTAGGCTAGATCTTCAGCCAAAGCTAGATCGCTTTGCTGATAGCGACGTCCAGATTCTGCATAAGTAAAACCGATCGCACCCAGCATTTGCCCCCGCGCCACAAGAGGCACTATCACCAACGATTTCGGATCGAGTTCACGCAGGATGCGATCCTGGTTAACCTCGCAGCTAATAGCCTCCAAGATGGAATCAGAAACCTCCTGAACAAGCAACGGCTGACGCTTACGCAGCACCTGAGCAACGGGAGCTTGCGAATTGAGGTCGAGCGGGTACGCTTGCAGTTCCTTGAGCAGAGCCTCTTTTGCCGCATCTCTGTGGGCAACTGCCACTCGGCGAATCCGATCCTCCTCCTCCAACACGAAAATAACGCAGTAGTCAGCCAAATAAGGCACTGCCAGACGCGCTACACTCTTGAGCGTCGTCTCGTAATCAAGCGTTGCTGTCAGCACTTTGCTAGCTTCGGCAAGAAAACGTTGCACTTCCTTGCCGCGATGCAGTTGAGTAATATCGCGCCCCACTCCAACTACTCCAATAATATCCCCGTTGGCATCTCGCAGCGGCGATAGGGAAGTCTGACAGTATTCGGTGCCGTTAACGCTTTGAAATAACCACTCATAAACAACCGTTTCTCCAGAAAGCGCTTTTTTGTGACTTGCTTCGTGAATAGCCGCCGGTAATTTTAGATTTGAAATTTCAGATTGCGGCAATCTCAAATCTGAACTTGGCAAATCATAAATCTCCTGTGGCGTTTTACCCAAAAAGAATTCCGCCTGAAAGTTAGTTCTCTCCAACCAAGAACCAAACACGCCTGTAAAGCGTTGTTCTCGATCCAAAGTGAAGACGATATCCTGCATGGAATTAACGAGAGTTCTGAATTTTTCCTCACTTGCTCTGAGTTCTTCTTTTGCTCGTTTGCTAGAGGTGATATCGTAAAAAGTCATCACTCCGGCAACGATCGATCCTTCGTAGTTGTAAATTGGGGTAGAACTGACGCGCATCGTACCGTAACTGCCATCACCGCGCTGAAAATTAATCTCCTCTTCCGTTACTACTTCACCATTCCTAATAGAACGCGCTAAAGGCCATTCTTCGGCTTCGTAAGGTTGCCCATCAAGGTGGAAACCCTGATAAATTCGGTATTGCTCAATCGTATCTGCTTCTAGGAAAGGCTGACGCCAAATCTTTTCCACCAACTTATTGCCAAGCAGTAGCTTTCCTGAAGGAGCTTCGGCAACGATCGCAGCGGCTGGCATCTGCTGCAATACTGCTTCTAAGAGCGCCTGCTCGCTTTCTAGGAGCTTAATCATTTGTTCTCGTTCGGCTTGGGCTCGTTTGCGATCGCTGATGTCGCGACCAAAAACAGAAATTCCGTCGGCGGTGGGATAGGCGTCGTTTTCAAACCAACTATCTAAAGGTGGATAGTAATACTCAAAATGTACAGGAATTTGCTCGGCTCTAGCTCGATGAAGCTCAGTATAATATTTGCTGCCGATCGCGTCTGGAAACACTTCCCATATACTCTTACCAAGCAATTCTTCCTGAGATTTGCGGATAAGTTCCGTTGCTTTCTTGTTTAAATAGGTGTATCGCCATTCGCGATCGAACGCCACAAATCCGTCGCCAATACTTTCCAGAATGTGAGATACTTTTTCCTGTGCGGCTTCGGCTTCTATGCGGGCAGCACGCTCCCTCACTGCCGCCTCTCTGCGAATACGCGCCATCTTCAAATTGGCATCTACACGGGCAACCAACTCACGCGCAGAAAAGGGCTTGATCAGGTAGTCATCCGCTCCCGCTTCTAGCCCCTCAACGCGAGATTCTTCCCCAGCGCGAGCGGATAGAAGAATTATCGGTACTTCTCTTGTGCGGGGATCGGCACGCAACTGGCGCAGCAACTCGAAGCCGTCTAACCCCGGCATCATTACATCGGTAAGCACCAAGTCTGGGATGCGATCGATCGCCGCAACTAAAGCCGCAGCTCCATCTGCCACTGTTTCCACTTCGTAGCTTTGCTCTAGCAGGCGCTTGACATAATCTCGCATATCTGCATTGTCATCAGCCAGGAGGATGCGGGGATTCTTAGAGTTTTGAGTTTTGAAGCCCGTTTGCTCAATCGCTTCTTCCACCAACCATCGCGATGCCTCTTCGATGTAGGGGGCAGCACCCAGGGGATATGAAATTTTGGATTTTGGATTTTGGATTTTGGATTGACCCTCAGCGCCCCTTCTTCCGCTTCTTAGGGTGCGGTCTAATGTAGTTGGTTGGCACAAAGAGTCCTCCTTTTCCTCCCCGCTCCCCCGCTCCCCCGCTCCCCCGCTCCCCCTGTCCCCCCTGCCCTCTTCATCACCAACTGTTTTTGATGACAACCAAGTGGGAATCGATACCGTAAAGGTTGTACCTTCACCAACAATGCTGGCTACCTGCACAGTTCCACCGTGCAACCGAACTAACTCCTGTACCAAGGCTAAACCAATGCCGGTTCCTTCATGGGTGCGCGATGCCGCACCCCGCACGCGGTGGAATCGCTCGAAAAGATGGGGAAGTTCTTCTGGCGGGATGCCAGTACCCGTGTCTCCCACTTCCAGCTCGACGCTAGAGGCGCAAGCGCGTAAGGTTACCGAGATTTCACCTGCAAAAGTAAATTTAAAAGCGTTAGAAATTAGGTTAAAAACGATTTTTTCCCACATTTCCCTGTCTGCGTACACAGGTTCTGACAAAGTGGGACATTTTACTATCAGGCGCAATCCGGCTTTTTCTATAGTCGATCGCCATACGCTTGCCAGTTCTGCGGTGAAGGCGGCTAAGTCAATCGGTTCGCAGACAGCTTCTTCCCTTCCTGCTTCAATGCGGGAAAAGTCGAGCAGGGTATTGACTAGCTTGAGCAGACGCAAACTGTTGCGGTGGACAATCTCAACGCGATCGCGCTGCATTGTCGGCAGTAAATTTTCAGTATCTGCCAAAGCATCTTCAACCGGGCTAAGCAACAGGGTCAGCGGGGTGCGAAACTCGTGGCTGACATTGCTGAAAAAGGCTGTCTTGGCTCGATATAATTCTGCCAGGGCTTCCGATCGCTGGCGTTCTTCTTCGTAGGCACTTGCATTGGCTACTGCGCTGGCAACCTGTCCGGCGACTAGCTCGAAAAATCCACGATAGTCTTCATCAAGGCTTAAAAATGGACTGATACCGGCTACCAGTATTCCTGCTGGCCTGTCTTTTCCGGCTCGCGCTACTGGTAATATCAGTACGGATTGAATTTGAGATTTGAGATTTGAGATTTGAGATTGAAGTTTTCCCGGTTCAATTGGCAATTTTAGATCGGAAATATGCAATAACTGAGCTTGGTTTGTCTGTGCCACCTGCGCTAGCAGTTTCGCAATGGGTTTATCTTCTTCATCTGCGGTAAAACCTAAGCTTTCGCAAAAAGAGTCTTTACAACCAGTTGTTGCGGCCAAAGTAGCGCCGGAACTATTTGCATCCAGCAAATAAAGTAAGGCAAAGGGAATATCGGCGGTGTTATTAACTAAAGTGTTGGCAGCTAAAGCACAAGCTTCTTCAACAGTTTTCGCCTCGGTGGTGTTTGCCGCTAGGTCGCGCAATGTCTGCAAACGCCGTTCTCCCAGCACCCTGCGCGTAGTTTCCGTAACGGCAGTGAACACACCACCGACAGCGCCCGTTTCATCCCGAATCGGACTATAAGAAAAGGTGAAGTAACATTCCTCTACGAAACCGTTGCGATCGAGGGGCAGCATACTATCGTCAGACCAGGTAGCTTTACCCTCTTCTCTGACGCCTTCTAGCATCGGGCCGATAATGTCCCAAATCTCCGGCCAGCAATCCCGTCCTGGCTGTCCCAAGGCTTGAGGGTGTTTTGTGGCCCCCAGGATGGGGCGATAGGCATCGTTGTAGATTTTGATGAGTTCTGGCCCCCACCAGATGAGTATGGGGAAGCGGGATGCCAAACAGATGCTGACCGATGTCCGCAAACTCTGCGGCCAGTTGTCCGCAGGGCCAAGGGGAGTGGCAGACCAGTCGCGCGATCGCATAAGTTGACCCATCTCCCCGCCATCGGGGAAAATTTCATCCACTAAAGTTGCCTTTACGGGTTCGGGCGAAAGATCCATGTGCCAACCTGCTACATAAAACTGATACAAAGCCAGACATTAAGGTATAAACCTGAACAGCTTGAAGTTTACTTCCTGATTCATCGGGGGCATCGGAGCAATTAACCCTCCACAGGCTTCCACCGTTTAGCCAACGGCAGTGTACGGATAGTTCTCCAGATTGATCGAGGCGTTTAAATCTCGATCGATCTCAAACCCACACTTAAAACACTTAAAAACCCTCACGGACAGCGACAGGAATTGCTGATGATGACAAGAACTACATAGTTGACTAGATGGATACCATCTTGACGCTACAATTAATTCACTCCCATACCAGGCACACTTATATTCTAGTTGCCGCCCAAATTCGGAAAATCCCGCATCAGCAATTGCCCCTGCTAGAGAGTGATTTTTCATAATTCCCGACACATTCGGCTCTTCCGTACTTAGTGTGCTAAATTAACTTAAATTTATCCTCAAAACTTTGCTAGGTAAGGCTTTGAGATTATTTCCACCATTAGCTTGCTCTATGGTATGCGGCTTTGGGGACGATCGCTTTGAAATCCCAGCCAGCTAAGGTGTAAGGCACCAAAAAACTAATAATTTGGCACACTAAGTACGGAAGAGCCAAAAGTATATTGGTATACTTTTGAGGACAATTCGTTCATCCAGGGGTAAAGTGGCTTGATGTGGTTGGTGAAGAATTTTTTTAGTTTGTTGGCAGATGGTTTTAGGCCAGCTTTATAGGCTTCACCCCACAATCTTATAGCCCAGTTGTAGATCCACCGACTGTAGCCTGCGTGTCGGGCCATGAGAGTGCCTTGTCGGTCGCAAAGCTTCAGTTTGGTTTTAAAGGATCTGAGCATTGTCCGTGTTGTGCCGTGATGTTCAATTTTATCCTAAAAAATGGCGATTAGGAATCAGATCCTGTCAAGCGTCTCGATAAATGCCTGGTTTCTGTGCAACTAAGCGGGCTGTTGTTTGCGATCGCTCCGCCGAAGAGGATAATACGCTTGTTACACTGAGATAGCTGGGGTCAATAGCGATCGCCACAAATTTTTCACAGCACAAGGTAATTCCGAACTATATTGGGGAAGCATAAGATATAGGTCTTATGATAGATGATTCTCAATCTCAGTGCCATGCCTTCTAAGTCCATAACCCATCCGTCTGCCAAAACCTCCAGTAAAATTCCTCTCCGCACTGTTCTGGTTGTTCCATTCATCGTACAAATTTTTGCGGCTGTGGGACTGACCGGATACCTATCGCTGCGGAACGGACAAAAAGCGGTGAACGAACTTGCAGGTAAATTGCAAACTGAAGTCAGCGATCGAATCGACCAACACCTCGATAGCTATGCAGCGGCTACTCGCTATCTCACTCAAATTAACGGCGAACAAATTGACATGGGATTGCTCAATCCGCAAGATGCCGATCGACTGGTTCAATTCTTCTACAAACAAGTAAAAACTTACAACGTCGGTTATATCCTTTACGGATCTAAAAAGGGAGATTTTATTGCATCAGGCTACTATCGCGAAGCGACAATTCCCAACCACGGCAACCCGGACATCAGTCTTGTTTTACCCAATCGCTATAGAAATCCCGATCTGTACAATTATGCAACCAACGCGCAAGGTAAGCCAATCCAACTATTTGAAATAACAAAAAAATATCAATATCAGAAAGAAGGGTGGTATGCCAAAGGAGTTGAAACCGGAAAGCCGGGATGGAGCGAAATTTATCAGTGGGAAACCAATGGTTATCCGCTCTCGATCGCCACTAGCCGACCCATTTATGGCGCATTCGGTAAGCTAATCGGTAGTGTCGGTGTTGAACAGCGACTTTCCCAAATTAGTGACTTTCTTCGAGAAATTAAAGTTAGCCAACATAGTAAAACTTTTATCCTAGAACGCAATAATTTTTTAGTCGCCAGTTCCAGCGATGTTCCGGTATTTACAGTTACGAATGGGAAGCCACAGCGATTGAGGGGTTTTGAAAGTAAGGACACTTTAATTCAAGCTACATCTCAATATCTAATTAAACATTACCGCGATCTCAAAACTATCCAAAATAGCCAGCAGATAGAGTTCATGCTGAAGGGTCAACGCCAGTTTGTACAGGTCACACCTTGGCAAGATGAATGGGGACTCGATTGGTTGGTTGTCATCGCCATGCCCGAATCAGACTTCATGGCGCAAATTAATGCTAATACATTCAACACTATTTTGTTATGCTTAGGTGCATTGGGTCTGGCAACCGTTTTGGGTATCTATACCTCACGCTGGATTGCCAGACCAATTTGGCGGCTGAGTCAGGCATCAGAAGCGATCGCACAGGGAGAAATCGACCAAAATGTCGAAGCCTCCGAAGTCAAAGAACTGGGTATCCTTGCCCAATCATTCAACCGCATGGCACAGCAATTACGGGACTCCTTCACCGCTTTAGAAAAAACAAATCAAGAACTCGAACTTCGAGTAGAAGAACGCACCGCCGAACTTAAATACGCCAAAGAATTCGCTGACAGCGCTAACAAAGCCAAGAGTGAATTCCTAGCCAACATGAGCCATGAGTTACGCACACCACTCAACGGCATTCTCGGTTATACCCAAATTCTTCAACGCACTGAACCGATGACAGAAAAGGGGCGCAAAGGTATCGGCATTATCCATCAATGCGGCTCTCACTTGTTGATGCTGATCAACGATATCCTCGACCTGTCCAAAATTGAAGCCCGGAAAATGGAACTCAACAAGAGTGCTTTTCATTTTCCGTCCTTTCTGCAAGGCATTGCCGAAATGTGTAGAATTCGTGCCGAGCAAAAAGGAATTAGCTTCATTTACCAACCCGATGGAGATTTACCAACAGGCATTCAAGCTGATGAAAAACGTCTGCGCCAAGTATTGATCAATCTGCTGGGAAATGCTGTCAAATTCACCGATAAAGGCAGCGTGACACTTCGGGTCAAAGCGACATCAAAAGTACAAGGGCTATATTGTACTTTACCCCAACAGGAGTCGTTGCCTTATAGCACTATGTGGCAAATTCGCTTCATAATTGAAGATACCGGAGTTGGGATGAAACCGGAGCAGTTAGATAAAATATTCCTGCCGTTTGAACAAGTTGGAGATGCTAAGAAACAAGCAGAAGGAACGGGGTTGGGATTGGCAATTACTCAAAAAATTGTCTCACTTATGGGGAGTGCGCTGGAGGTGCAAAGCGAATTTGGCAAAAGCAGCACCTTCTGGTTTGATGTAGAATTGCCAGAAGCCCAAAACTGGGCAGACTCCTCCAGAACAGTCCAGCATGGTACGATCGTCGGCTATCAAGGGCCAATGCGTAAAATTCTGGCGATCGACGATCGTTGGGAAAATCGCTCTGTCTTGGTAAGTTTGCTCGAACCGATCGGCTTTGAGGTGATTGAAGCTACTAACGGTGAGGAAGGGCTAGACAAAGCCGCGATGATTCATCCCGATCTGATTATCACCGATTTGGTAATGCCTGTGATGGATGGCTTTGAAATGCTCAGACGGTTACGACGGTTATCAGAGTTTAAAGATACTCCTGCGATCGCATCTTCTGCAAGTGTCTTTGAAGCCGATCAGTTCAAAAGCGTTGATGCTGGTGCGAATGAGTTCTTACCAAAACCGCTTGATGCAGAAAACCTATTTCTATTAATCCAAAAATACCTCGAACTAAAATGGCTTTATGACACCAATATCGAACATCCAGATACAAAACCTAACGCTGGTGAAGATATAGAGCCTGACGCGATCGCACGTCCTTCAGCAGACATCTTGCAGCACCTCAACCAACTAGCCCAAATGGGAGATTTGGATGGAATTGTAGAGTTAGCCGAGCAACTCAAACAAGCCGATCCTAAACTTGTACCTTTTGCTCAAAAGCTTTCAGAACTTGCTGAAAGCTGCGAACTAAACTCACTAACAACTTTTATCAAAGAGTTCCTCCCCAACTCCTAACTTACCGAACTCAGTAGTTATAGCAACCGCTCTCGTCGTTTAGGACAACTCCAACTCTTACTTCTCACCTTCAATCCCTTACTCCGTAACCCTTTTCTCTCTTCCCTCTTCCCTAGTCCCTAGTCCCTAGTCCCTAGCCCCTAGCCCCTAGTCCCTAGCTATAGCACTCAGCACTCACCCAGGCTTTCGTTGCACTCCTGAACTTTTTAACAGTAGTTTTTAGGCAGCTATGAATGACCGAGCGACTGGATTCATTTTGATCGTAGATGATAACTCAACTAACCTATCCATATTGTCTCAAGCTCTCAAACAAATTGGTTTGAAAGTTCGCATGGCAATGGATGGAACAACTGCCATCAACATTGCCCAGCAACAAACTCCAGAATTAATTTTACTGGATGTGATGATGCCCGGTATAGATGGCTTTGAAACTTGTACTCTCTTAAAAGCAAATCCATCAACTCAATCCATTCCAGTCATTTTTATGACGGCGCTGGCAGATTCTGAGAGTAAGGTGAAAGGACTCTCCTTGGGTGCAGTGGACTACATCACCAAACCATTTGAAGAACAGGAAGTTATTGCCAGAGTTAATATTCATTTGCAACTGCGGCACCTCACTAAAGCTTTAGAAGACAGGTCGCAGCAATTAGACGAAAAAAATCTACATATCGAACAAGCAATGCAGGAATTGAAACGCACTCAAGCTCAACTGATTTTGGCAGAAAAAATGTCTGGTTTAGGCCAGATAGTAGCAGGAATTGCTCATGAAATTAACAATCCTATCACTTTTATATACGGTAACATTGCTCATGCCAATGAGTATGTACAAGATTTGCTTAATCTAATTAAGATTTATCAACACGAATATCCTCACCTTACGGAAAAACTCCTGAAAACGACAGAAGACATGGATTTAGACTTTCTTACTACAGATATACAAAAACTATTTGTCTCCATGCAGGAAGGAGCTAAACGCATCCGCCAAATTGTCCTAAGTTTGCGAACTTTCTCACGCCTTGATGAATCCGAAATGAAGGCTATAGACATTCATGAAGGTATTGAAAGCAGCCTGCTAATTTTGCAGCATCGTCTCAAAGTAAAAAAAGGAATTAGCGATATTAACGTGATTAAAGAGTATGGTAAATTGCCCACAATCACTTGTTATGCTTCTCAGTTAAACCAAGTTTTTTTTAATATTTTAAATAATGCGATCGATTCCTTAGAAGAAGCTCATAATCGTGACACTTCTTTGGCAGTTTGTATACGCATTAGTACAGAGCAAACTTGCTCTAAATTTGTGAAAATAAAAATCGCAGATAATGGTGTCGGCATGACCCAAGAGGTGCTACCAGACATATTTAACCCCTTCTTTACAACGAAACCAGTGGGTAGCGGTACGGGCCTGGGTTTAGCTATTAGCTACCAAATTGTAGTAGAAAAACATCTCGGCCAACTCAGTTGCATTTCGGCACCTTTTGAGGGTGCGGAATTTATCATTGAAATTCCTATCAAACCGCTTAAATCTGATGAGTTGAATAGTCCTGAGTGCTGAGGCTTTAGTGCTGAGTAAAAAATTAAAATTAATTGCACTCAACACTTTTTGAGAGTTGGTGTTTTCAAGGCTTATCAGGATTTAAGGTGTAGCAGGACAGATGCGATCGCTTCTTATACAGAATCCAGGTTGATTACCCCAATTATAACCCAGAACATTGTAGAGACGTTTCCTGAAACGTCTCTACAATAGGTCAAGATAAGAGGGGTAATCCTTGCCGATTCCGTATTTTTGCGAAAAATTTAAATAATTGTGTATCATAGATATCAGATTATTAATTAAAAATGTGCAACTACAATTGGACTAAAACACGCTTATATCTAGCCACGGAAGGAGTGCAGCTTTAATATAAAAAATACTTCTCATACCAAATCCGCCTCTAAAACCCCCTTATTCTCTTTGGTTAATCACTGAGAGAAAACTCTTACCAGCTATAGACTTTAAGCACTCATGTACTTCCTCACCACTCGGCACAAAGCCGAAAGACTTAATATCAGAGCCAAGCAAGCTCTGGAATATTGGTTTACCAAACAATTCATCCCAAACTCATAACATCCTCATTTTTCATCCACCCGCTGTAATTTTTAACCAGCAATTCTTAATAGGCTATGAATGACCGATCGACTGGATTTATTTTGATTGTAGACGATAACGCAACTAACCTATCCGTATTGTCTCAGGCGCTCAAACAGGTTGGTTTGAAAGTTCGGATGGCGATGGATGGAGCAACTGCTATCAACATTGCTCAGCAGCAGTCTCCAGAATTGATTTTGCTGGATATACAAATGCCTGGTATGGATGGCTTTGAAACTTGTACTTGTTTGAAAGCCAATCCATTAACTCAAGTTATTCCAGTCATCTTCATGACGGCGATGGCAGATGCCGACAGTAAGGTAAAGGGACTATCCTTGGGTGCAGTAGACTACATCACTAAACCCTTTGAACAAGAGGAAGTTATCGCCAGAGTCAACGTTCATTTGCAACTGCGACACCTTACTAAAACGCTACAAGAAAGGAACGCGCAACTAAAGCAGGGGAATGAGGCACTCGAACAGCGCGTAGCAGAAAGAACCGCTCAACTCTCCCAAGCTTTTCAAGATTTACAACAATTCCAACTCCAACTGGTTCAGAATGAGAAAATGTCAGCCTTGGGGCAATTGGTTGCTGGGGTCGCTCACGAACTGAATAATCCGATCGGATGTATTGCTAGTAACCTCGCTCCAGCGTTTGAGTACGTAACTAACCTCACGAAAGCAATTGAATTTTATCAGCAGTTCTATCCCGAAGCCACCTCAAAACTAGAGGAAAAGCTGGGAGATCTCGATCTTGAGTTTTCGTTGTCAGATTTGCCAAAGCTGCTAAACTCAATGAAGTTGAGCGCCGATCGAATCAAGGACATCTCGATTGCTTTGCGAAATTTTTCGCGTTTTGATGCAAGAACCAAAGTGCGGGTCAATCTGCACGACGGATTGGACAGTACCCTAACCATTTTGCGTCATCGTTTGAAAGCTGCGGGTTCGCGCCCTGAAATTGAAGTCATTGAGGACTATGGCGGACTGCTTGAGATAGAGTGTTATCCAGGGCTGCTCAACCAAGTGTTCATGAATATTCTCGCCAATGCAATAGACGCCCTAGAAGAGTCTCTAACTGCCAAACCTCAGATTCGGATTCAAACAGCCCTGGTTGATGGATACGCCGTCATTCGCATTGCTGATAACGGGATTGGTATGTCGGCTGAGGTACAGCAGAAGGCGTTTAACGAGTTGTTCACAACGAAAGCTTTTGGAAGAGGTACAGGCTTGGGATTATCCATTGGTCGTCAAATTGTGGAGGAAAAACACAAGGGACGAATCAGTTTTACATCTGAAGTGGGGCAAGGCACAGAATTTGCGATCGCTTTGCCGATCGATTAAACCAGATTTTTAGTCAAATTGATCGGGAATTATCGCTTCCGCCCTGATGTTTAAATATTTGTTTGCAAAATTGGTAAATGTAGTCTGTTGACACTCCCCAGCCCTAAAGGGACGGGGATTCTTGCTTCACCGAGCGCTCTTGCTTAAAAGCCGTTTCCAGATTTAAGTAGAGGAGCATCTCTCCACAAGCGTTGATTTCGGTATGCCCTACCGTATTTGAGATATAGCCAAGCAACTTTAATGCCTTAATCAAAATATTGATAGCGGCATTCTCATCCCTATCTAAAATAACTCCGCATTTACAAGCGTGAGTACGAATAGACAGGGATTTTTTGACTATCTGCCCACAACCTGAACAATTCTGGCTGGTGAAGTGAGGGGGAACAGCAACAGCAACTTTACCAAATTTCAGCGCAAAATACTGTATCCATTCCCTGAATTGCGACCAGGCAGCATCGCTAATGGACTTGGCTAAATGATGATTTTTTACCATGTTTCGCACTTTCAGGTCTTCAAACGCCACGATATCGTTAGATATCACCACGCACCTTGCTAATTTCACAACAAAGTCTTTGCGTTGGCGAGAAACCCTCAAGTGTTTTCTACCTAAACGGTTAATAGCTTTCTTCCTATTGTTAGAGCCTTTAACCTTTTTAGAGACTTGACGCTGCAACCTCTTCAATCTTCGTTCGGATTTCCTCAAGTAGCGAGGGTTGTCTATTTTAGCCCCGCTGCTGTCGGTATAGAAATGGTTTAATCCTACATCTAAACCGATAGATTTACCTGTGGGTTCTACCTCCTGAGTATTTTCGGCTTGAATGCCAAACTGACAATAATAACCATCGGCTCTTTTGACTAATCTTACCCGTTGAATTTGTTCGACTTGATAAAAATGCAAGTCGTAAGTGCCGATTAGTTTGAACGAACCAATCCATTTCTTGTCAGTAAAGGTTATCCTTTTCCTATCTTCCGTAAGTTTCCATCCCGACTTTTTATACTCTACAGACCGTTGGTTTTTCTTGAATCGGGGGAAGCCTTTTTTGCCTGCTATTTTCTTCTTGCAGTTATCGAAAAACCTTGTAATTCCAGCCCAACAACGTTCTGCGGAGGCTTGTCTAGCCGTCGAGTTGAGTTCGTTAGCAAAGGGAAATTCTTTGGCCAGTACCGCACAGTAGGCGCTCAGGTTGTATTTGTTTACGCCTTTGTTGTCTATCCAGAAACGTAGGCATTTATTTCTGATAAATTGTGATGTGCGGATTGCTTCATCGATAGCGCGATATTGCGGCTCTTTCCCTTTGATTTTGAACTCGTAGGTTATCATGGTATCGACCTAATTTACCTATCTTTACGCTATAATTGGCAGCGCAAGGATAGGCATTTGGTAATAAAGTTTAATATTTGACTGCGGTTAAAACCGCAACCGCTTACATCCCCGTGTCTGAAGCCTGGGGCTGATTCTCGTTTTTCGGTAAGTTCAACGCCTCACAGAACCCTGACAGGTTTTGCGCTTCAATGGATTGAGGAGAAAGCAGGAAGGCGAGGGAAAAAAATTATGGCACTCATTGTCCAAAAATACGGTGGTACTTCGGTTGGATCGATCGATCGCATCACCGCAGTAGCCCAGCGGGTCTTGAAAACAGCCCAAGCTGGCAATTCTGTTGTGGTGGTGGTTTCTGCGATGGGCAAAACTACCGACGGTTTAGTTAAATTAGCTTACGAAATCTCCAGCTCGCCAAGTCGCCGCGAGATGGATATGCTGCTTTCTACCGGCGAACAAGTATCGATCGCTCTCCTCAGTATGGCTTTACAGGAGTTGGGGCAACCGGCGATTTCTCTTACTGGTGCCCAAGTTGGCATCGTCACGGAAGCGGAACACAGCCGCGCCCGCATCCTGCGAATTGAGACCGATCGCATCGATCGCCACCTCGATCAAGGCAAAGTAGTTGTGGTAGCTGGATTCCAAGGCATCTCCAGTACTGAGGAATTGGAAATTACTACCCTGGGTCGCGGCGGTTCCGACACTTCAGCCGTAGCCTTGGCGGCAGCTTTAGGCGCTAGTTGTTGCGAAATTTACACGGATGTACCGGGTATTTTCACAGCAGACCCCCGCATTGTCCCAGATGCCCAGCTAATGTCGGAAATCACCTGTGACGAAATGCTGGAATTAGCCAGTTTGGGCGCTAAAGTGCTGCATCCGCGATCGGTGGAAATTGCCCGCAACTACGGCGTGCCTTTAGTGGTGCGTTCCAGCTGGAGTGACGATCCCGGCACCTGGGTAGTCTCGCAAATAAGCCAAAAACGAGCTTTGTCAGATTTAGAACTCGTCCGCCCGGTGGATGCGGTGGAATTTGATACAGATCAAGCTAAGGTGGCGCTGCTGCGGGTGCCCGATCGTCCGGGAGTTGCGGCGCGGTTGTTTGGGGAAATTGCCTCTCAAAAATTGGATGTTGACTTGATCATTCAGTCAATTCACGAAAGCAATACTAACGATATTGCCTTTACTGTAAGCATTGGCGTCCTCAGAAAAGCCGAAGCAGTGACATCTGCGATCGCACCTGTCCTCCGTGGTAACAGCCCAAAACTAGACGAAGCGGAAGTAATTGTAGATGGGCAAATTGCCAAAGTCAGTATCGCCGGTGCGGGTATGATCGGGCGTCCCGGCGTTGCAGCGCAAATGTTTGCCACTCTATCCAGTGCTGGTATCAACATTCAAATGATTTCCACCTCGGAAGTGAAAGTCAGCTGCGTTATTGATGCCTCAGATTGCGATCGGGCTATTGCCATCCTTTGTTCCGCCTTCGATGTCAACAGTTCCCCAGTTCAGTCCCTACTCCCCCACTCCTCCACTCCCCCACTCCCCCACTCCCCCACTCCCCACTCTCCAGTGCGAGGCGTCGCCCTGGATCTCAAGCAGGCGCGTATAGCATTACGTCATGTGCCCGATCGTCCCGGCACAGCAGCGCGGTTATTCCAACAACTAGCTAAGCAAAATATTAGCGTCGATACAATCATCCAGTCTCAGCGCTGTCGCATCGTCAATGGTACACCCAGGCGGGATATTGCTTTTACCGTAGTGCGAGGTGACGCTGAGGCGGCAAAGAAAACTCTGGAGGAAGTAGTCTCAGAATGGGGATGCGGCGAGATTGTAGTTGATAATGCGATCGCCAAAGTCAGCGCCGTTGGCATCGGCATGGAGGGGCAACCCGGCGTTGCAGCGCGTCTGTTTGAGGCACTGGCAAAACACCAAATCAATATTCAAATGATTGCCACCTCAGAAATCAAAATTAGCTGCGTTGTGGCAGAAGAACAAGGCATTACCGCCTTGCAAGCAATCCACGCCGCCTTTAATCTGGCCGGTACTCAGAAAATCCAAGTTCCGGCTTAAAGTAGTAGGGTTCGTTATCTCGTTTGGATTTATTTCTGCTACAAATGAATGATATATGGTGTAGGGGCAATTCATGAATTGCCCCTACACCATATATCATATCAAGTCCGGTTGCATCGTTAGTACATGAGCGATACCATCAAATTGTCTGTTGTTATCGTTGGTTAAGTTTTTACCGCAGATGAAGACAGATGAACGCAGATGAACGCAGATAAAAGGTGGAATTTTTTAGGCAACTCAAAACTCTACTTTAGCTCCACTCTACTAACTCAAAACTCAACACTCAAAATTCAAAACTATTTAAGCAATTGCTGCTGGCTGTCCAACTACCAAAGTTGTAATCAAACTGCTAATCAAGGAAAGTGCGATCGCTACGAACACAGCACTCACAATCCCTTTTTCCAAACGAAAGCCGGTCACTAATCTAGCGGCTACAGTCAAGGCTATGACATTGATAACAAATGAAAACAAACCCAATGTCAGAATCTTCACTAAAAATCCGTAGATGCCAAATGTGAAGAAATTTGGTATCGTCAAAACAAAGAAGTTGATAAAAGTATTTACGATACCCAACACTGCTGCCGAAATGTAAGCTAGCCCTGGATTATCAATTTCAATTCCCAATGGTAGCTTCGTAAGAATCAGCAAACTAGAAGCCGTAACCAGCCAAGTAATCAAAATATCAACGAAATCCATATTAAAATTCCTCCGATTTTAAGTTAGGGCATGGTATAAACTCCCACAATAATTACCTTAACTCGCCAATCCGAGGGTTCCCTCTGCTAATCGATATAAATCTCACTACCTCTCACAAACTAATATCCAGGCAAAAATAGCTGAAAAAACACGATAATTCATCTACCTTTAGGAATATTAGCCCGTTCTAAGGAGTTCTAGACCTTCCGGGAGTAGCTGAGGTTCCAGGAGTAGGTGCTGTACCCGGTGGTTCGGGAACGCCACTAGAAGGCGGTACAGTGGGTGTCAACACCCCATTGGGAAGAGTGGGGTTGAGCCCTGGGTTGGGCGTGGCATAAGGATTAGAGGGATTATAAGGATTGAGGGGATTTGTGCCGGGGTAGGGTGTCAAGCCTGGAGTAACCGTAGAGGGGGGATTAATACCGGGGGAATAGGGCGTCAATCCAGGGGTGGTAGAGGGCACCGAAGAATCGGAAGAGGGGACTTGTGCAGGCGTATCGGGCAGGGTTGCCAAAGCGACGCGATCGCCTCCCACCAGCCGCATCTTATCCAAAACTTGCACGACATCGTTGTAAAAAGCCGTCTTGGAAGCATACAGAACCATCATTCCATCGGGATTCTGCTGGCGATATTCCCGCAATTTTTGTTCTAGTTCCTCTGGTATCACCAGTTGATTTTCTACATAGATTTGATTAAAAGGATTGATGCTGACAATTAACATCTGGCGCGTCTGCGACGTCGTAGTGCTGCTGCTGGCTTTGGGCAAATCAACGCTAATCGCCTGCTGACGAGTGAATTGCAAAGCAGCCAGGATAAAAAACGTCAGGATACAAAAAATGACATCAATCAGGGGGATGATCTCAATCCGAATCTCTTCAGGTGGGGAATCCAGGTTAATCTTCATTCTGCAAGTAGGGTTAAGAAAAGGTACTGGTGTTGAGTTCGATTAATTTCATGGTAGGGGCGGTATCCTGCTAAAGGACAACCTAGTACCACTACGCGGAAGTCACTCATTCACTCATTCAAAAATTCTTTGAGTGTCAGGCATTTAACTACTTCTTTCCGGGTGGGTTATTTCTGCCGCGCTGCATTAGCAGCGAAACGGCATCCGCACGGACACTAATCGGGATTTTCAACAGAATTAGATCTGTCTAATTTTGGTTTTGGTAGATCGTTAGAACTGTCTACTCTTGCTTTTGGTAGATCGTTAGAATTGTCTACTTTTGATTTTGGTAGATCGTTAGAATTGTCTACTCTTGCTTTTGGTAGATCGGGAGTGACGCTGTTGTTGTCGATCGCATAACGCCTATACTCAGCTTGTGATTGCGACCAAAACTGCCGGTAAAGCAACTCCAATTCATTCCCTGACTTGCGAAAAATTTTGATTTGGTTGAATAAGAAAACTTGAAACAAGCGGTAGAATGCCAGACTGAAAATCGCTACCACAAGTCCGCTGGCTGTAGCGATCAACGCTTGACCAATTCCCAATGTTGCCTGAGACGCTGCCGTCGTTCCTATATCGCTAATGCGAAGATCGCGCAGGGAGACAATTAAACCCCAAACCGTACCAAAAAGTCCCAGTAGCGGTGCGAGGGCAATCACCGCTTCTAAGATTTTGTCGCCCCGCCGCATATCACCCAATTCTTCTTCTGCCGCCGTTTCTAGGGCCAGTCGAAACACTTCCGGTTCGGGTTGGGATAGCCGCAAGGGGGCATAAAGAAACCGCCCGATGGGCTTATTGGTCGATCGTCTGGCAATTTCTGTAGCAGTTCCCCAATCTTGATTGGCAGCATCCAGCACGCGGTTGACAATATCTCTTTCCCTAGTCAAGATTCTTGTCCAAAACCACAAACGTTCTAGGATCGCACTCAGCGACAGGATCGACAGTACCAACAACGGCCACATAGCTGGCCCGCCATCCCTAAAAATTTCTAGGTTGTAAATCACTCTAAGAATATTGTCCACAGTCTTCGTTTCCTCCGTTTAGCCTCGTCGCTATGCTAGTCCTGTCGGCCCGATCGCCAGTAACGAGTCTGGGGCAACTTAATTGTAAAGAAATGCGGCGCAGCAGGTGCGGTCATCACCTTTTCTCATATTGAAAAAAGTCTCCAAACCCTTCTTGGTTAGGCTAACAAAGCTGATTGCGGATATCCGCACCCACAGTTAGATGTGGTATTTGCCACAATAAAAAGTAACCGGAGGCTACAAAAATGAACTTCTCAATCCAATCACTTTACAACTGGTATCGCAACACCATTCGCAATCCTAAGTATCGCTGGTGGTTGATTTTAGGATCTTTGGCTTATCTTTTCAGCCCGATCGATATTGCACCTGACTTTATCCCCGTTGTGGGGCTAATTGACGATGCGGCAATTATGGCATTGCTGGTTTCAGAAGTATCTCAGATGTTGATCGAGAACGTCAAATTGCGTCAAAGTCAGAACGCTACTAAAAACTCTTCTGCTGATAGCGCATATAGCGCATCGCCTGTAGAAGATAAAGTTGTTGACGTGCAAGCGGTTTCCGTCAAATAGCAACAACAAAAATCAAAAAACTGAATAATACCATTGCCGGAAAGCGATCGCGCTTGCTAATATGCTAGTTTTTTCTCTCTCCCGCTGGGTCTTAGCAAGACGCTATCAACCCGATAACCATATCAACCCCTCTCAGTCGCGCTGGGAGGGGTTTGCTTTTGGGGAGTTACCCATCCCAAATTTCCCCCCCTTGTCTTCCTTGTTCAATTCAGTCAATCTAACCATGTTACATTATTAGCAGGTGTTTTGGCTTGATATATCAGTCTAATATATATGCTTGAGTTAGCTACTCTAGGTCTACTCTTACGCGAACCCCTGCACGGTTATCGGTTAAAACAGCAACTGGAGCTATTTATGAGTAGCTGTATCAGCGTTAATTACGGGGCGATTTATCCTTTGTTGCGGCGTCTAGAAGAACGCGGTGATATTGTGACGCTGATGCAAGAACCAGGAGAAGCTGGGCCAAGCCGAAAAATTTATGAAGTTACCGCCACGGGGCGCGATCGCTGGCGGCAAGAAATGCTGGGAAACCCACACGAGAGCTGGGTCAACACGCGATCGCGCTTTATGATTAAGTTTTTCTTTTTTAACGATTTAGAACCTACAGAGAGGCTCAAGTTACTGGAACATCGCTTGATGGTATGTCGGCTGCGCCTGGAAAGTCTTGAAATTGAACCAATGCCACCAGACCGCTACCAAGCAGACGCCTGGAGGAGACATTTCTCCATGCTTCAAGCCGAGATTGACTGGCTGCAAGAGCAAATAAGCAAAGAACCGAGAAGCGCGACGCCAGAACAGCAGAGGGTAATAACCGCCAAAAGTGAACAATCAAGTCTTAAAAATCACGAATTACCTCTAGCCAATCACTACTGAATCACTTGAATTGAGAAAACCATGCACCATCAGCAATATAGCTGAACCAACTAATGGCAAGTCAGCGAAGACCTCTCGTCGTCCTAGTCATCTTCCTATTCCTGCGGGACTGGGGTGTTCAATGAATTTGCCCTGACGATCGCTCTAGAGGTGGTATTTTACTCGATCGCTGCTCTGACCCTTGCGCCCGCTATGTCAGCAAGACTGCTCAAGGGAAAAGAAGATTCGCGGGAAAGTAGCGATCGAAAAAATGGGACCAATTGGTCTCATTTTGCGGACAGAGAAAAAGAAAGAGGGTCGGGAAGTGGCCATCGGCGGAAGATTCCCAAAAAATATCCAATATTCTCCAGGCTGTTTGCTCCCTTCTCCGGTTGCTGAACTTGTGCGAATGGAGAATAAACCGGACGCAGGATATTTATGCTTGGTCATTTGACTTTTGACTTTTGACTTTTGACTTTTGACTTTTGACTTTTGACTTTTGACTTTTGACTCCCTAGCCCCTAGCCCCTTCTTACTTGTATGCTGATGAGCGGTTGTTTGGTTAAAGCATCAGCCTGAAGGGCAGCAGATTATTCAAAAACATATGTCCATGTTTCGTCATCTTGTGGTTGTGAGTGTGAGTGCTGCATTAGCTGAGCTTGTCATAGGCATCGCTGGTAGCAGTACGCCGGGATACGCCCTTAGCAAGGGTTCAGCAGAAGATTCACGGGCGTTCGCTACGCTGACTCAGACTCAGCATCATTTACCCAGCAGCGAACCTGGGGCCCTTCCCACTGTCTCTTCCCCAACGGGGCAGCGTGCAGTGGATCGTGAGAGTCATCCACTAGCCAAGACTTCTGGGAGGTTACCGGCTAATCTAGACCATCATTCTCTCTCGCATAACCCGCTCTCTAGCAATACGACTGCTTCTATCCCAGTAAATACAGAGGTGAACCAGTCAGCTACAAATACTTTAAGCAATGAGAGCAAGCTTGGGGGAATCAGAAAGCTGGAGGAACAACAGACGGCGAATGTCTCGCCAACGCAAGAGGCGTCACCGCCTTTGGATGTCGGTGCGTCTACCGAAGCCGCTTCACTACTACGTCAAGTTAGAAGAAATTCTTCTTCCTTGCAGTCTCAAGCAGTAGGGGCCTCTAGCACGGTAGCGCAAAATCGTATACCCGAAACTTTAGTCCCCAGTTATCTTCAACCCAATCCCAATCCTTTACAATTTCCGACCCGAACTGAAGAAGTAGATATTGAGGTAACTCAACCCCTGACGCTGCAACAAGTGCTGGAAATAGTGCGGCGCAACAATCGAGACCTCCAGGTGGCTCAAATACAGCTAGAACGCGCTAGAGCTGCACTGCGAGAGGCGCAGGCGGCTTTGTATCCTACGGCAGATCTGCAAGTGGATGCGGCTGGTGGGCGATCGACTAGCAGTGAGCTTCAGCTTGAGCGACAAAGACAGTTGAATCCGCAAATTCCCGATGAGGAGCAAGGTAGTTTTAGCATCAACGGGACATTGGGATTGAATTACGATCTCTACACCGCCGGACGGCGATCGGCTCAGATCCGAGCTGCCCAAGAACAACTGCGGATCAATCAGTTAGAGGTTGAGCGTTTGAATGAGCAAACTCGTCTTGATGTCACGAATGCTTACTACGATTTGCAACAATCTGATGAACAAGTGCGGATTTCAGCGGCGGCTGTCAGGAATGCCCAGCAGAGTTTGCGCGATGCAGTAGCACTGGAGACGGCTGGATTGGGGACTCGATTTGATACTTTGCGTGCCCAGGTGCAGCTAGGCAATGAAAACCAGAACTTGATTCGCGATCGCTCCCAGCAGCAAATCAACCGTCGCGTTATAGTTCAGTTATTGAGTCTGCCCCAGTCTGTTAATATTACCGCTGCCGATCCTGTGGAGATTGCGGGTTTATGGGATCTAACGCTAGAGCAAAGCATCATACAGGCTTTTCAGAACCGTGCGGAACTGCAACAGCAGCTAGCCCAAAGAAACATCGGCGAACAGCAACGACGCGCCGAACTGGCTGCCCGAAAACCTCAGCTAAGTTTATTTGCCAATTACAATGTGTTAGAGACATTCAACGACGGTCTTGGGTTGGCTGACGGCTATTCTGTGGGAGCGAGGCTGCGCTGGAATTTGTTCGATGGGGGAGCGGCCCAATCTAGAGCGGCTCAGCGGGAAGCTGATGTTGCGATCGCTGAAACTCAGTTTGCCAACACTCGCAACCAAGTACGTTTGCAGGTCGAACAATCTTATTACAATTTGCAGTCGAATCTGGAAAATATTCAAACTGCCTCTGTCGCCCTCGAACAGGCAAGGGAAGCTTTGCGTCTGGCACGCTTGCGCTTCCAAGCTGGTGTGGGAACCCAGACTGAGGTGATCGATGCTGAAACCGAGCTGACGCGGGCTGAAGGCAACCGGGTGCGAGCTATTATCGACTACAATCGCGCACTGGCAAGTCTTCAACGGTCTATCAGCAATCTTTTAACCAGCAGTCCCGCCGTTAGTCGCTAACTGCATGGTTTACTCTCTGTTTCCAGCCTGAGTGCATTAACACTTCAGGCGAGTTTTTTTGGCGCTGTGACAAAATTTGTAATATTTCTTAAAAAAAAGTAAGATACGATCTTAAATATCAGAGCTTCCCAACGCGAAGAGTTTGGCGAAGAAGGAATGGTAATGGCTAACATCAAATTTGTCAAGGAAAATAGCGAAGTAATTGCAGCCGATGGTGCGAATTTAAGACAAAAAATGCTAGAAAATCGCATCGACCTGTACACATTCATGGGAAAGGCGATGAATTGTGGGGGTTACGGTCAATGCGGCACCTGTATTGTAGAAATTGCGGCTGGAATGGAAAACCTTTCCCCCCGCACTGAGGTAGAAAATCGCAAACTGAAGAAAAAGCCTGCAAATTACCGTCTTGCCTGTCAAACCCTGGTAAACGGGCCGGTTAGCGTCGTTACAAAGCCTTAACTGGGCGTAGGGGAATTTTAGATTTTGGATTTTAGATTTTAGATTTAATTTCAATTTTGCGATCTGAAATCTAAAATCTTCTCCCTCTCCCACTCTCCCACTCTCCCACTCTCCCACTCTCCCACTCTCCCACTCTCCCACTCTCCCACTCTCCCACTCTCCCTCTTCCCCTAGCCCCTAGCCCCTAGCCCCTTTTTCCTCACTGGTGGTATTCTAGTGATGTTGATTTTCGATCGCATCGAGGCTAAAGTTTATGCAAGTTAATGAGCTAGGGTTCATTGCGAGTATCCTGTTCGTGTTTGTCCCAACCGTGTTTTTACTAATTTTGTACATTCAAACGGTTACCCGTGAAAGCGGTAACAAAAGTTAGCAATACCGGGCAAAGAAAAAACCCCGTCTGTAATAGTTTTGAATGTTGGGTTTTGAGTTTTAAATTAATAAATTTATTTAACTCAAAACTCATAACTATTACAGATGGAGAGTTATACTTTTCACTTAACCAACAGTACGAGCTAACAAGACTGGGCAGTTGGCGTAAACCCGCACGTAGTCTGAGAGGGAAGTGCCCAGCAGTCGGTCTAAATCTGGCAGACCTTTTGCGATCGAGGGGCGACGCTCTGGAGAACCCAGCATCAACAAGTCTACGCCCAACTCTTCGGCTAACCGACAAATTTCTTCTCCCGGCTTGCCAGTGCTGATAACGCAGCGATAGGCAACGCCCATTTTTTTTGCCTCTGCTACTGCCGGTGCCAGAACAGGATTAGTTTCAGGGCTGCTACTTTCCACTTTCGGGTTGATGCGAACAAGAATCAGCTGAGAGCCTTTGATATCGCGCAGGATAGACAATGCTAGCTTCAAGGTCGCTTTAGCGGATTCAGATCCATCCATCGCTACCATGATTTTGTTGATTTTTTTGACGTAAATATCGTCCTTGACCAACAACATGGGGCGAGCGGACAACTGAAAAACGTATTGACTGACGGAGTTTTCTAAGATTGACTCCAGGCGCTTGAGTCCGCGAGAACCCATGATAATCAAATCCACATCCATTTCATCGGCGACTTGGCAAACTATGGTCTTGGGGTCGCCCTGTCGCAGCATGGCTGTAACATTTTTGGGATCTAATTGCAAGGAACCGATCGCAGTGGCGAGAGTTTTGCCTCCTTCTTCCCACTTAGCAGTCATGTCATCGGATGTGACTTGGGAAGGCACAACGTGCAAGACAGTGACGGACGCTGGTTTGATCGAAGGAATTTCCATCAACGCCTTGAGCATTTCTTGAGAATGACCCGTTCCAGAGTCGGCAAGCAATATTTTTTCTATCATCGGTTTGTCTTGTTGGGATTAGAGTCAATCAAATTTTGAAAGCCGTTATAGATACGGATTGATCCAAGATAAAACGATCGGGTGGTTTGTTTATCAAGTTTTTTACAAGCTGTTACAGAGAGGTGACTGCCAAACTAGCGATCGCTTTGCGTGCCGATGGCATATCGCAATATATAGCTAGGGACTAGGGGCTAGGGGAAGAAGGGGCAATCCAGGGTTTGGTGGAATTAAGAACGTCCTATCCCTCATTAGATTTTAAGCAGTTGAGCGATCGCATCCTCTAATTCATTTTGTTGGCATCTGGTGATGATAAAAACTTCTTGAAAGGTTTTACCATGCCGCGCTATTAATTTAAAACCGCCGCGAATTGGCACCGACACTTTTAATTGCAATTTGGGGCTGTGACCTCTTGCCCGTCCAATCACTGCCGGGGTAATAGTTTGAATACCGGGATATTTAGTCAACCGTTCTAGAATTGGAATCAAACCGGAAATATGGGTAGAATGATTCAGAACTACGCGGCCACTGCTGGGGTTACTCATTTTTATGCTTCCTCAAGGGGAGCCATAGTCAGTCCTGCCCGCAACAGTTGTTGGTGGTAATGTTCCGCTTGCTCTTGGGGGCCAACCCAGACAATGGCTTGACCTTCATAGTGTATCTGATTAGTAAGTTCCCAGGCGCGATCGGTCGTCATACCGGGGATGTACTTTACTAAGCAGTCGGCGACGTGCTGAAAGGTGTTGTAGTCATCGTTCAGCACGATGACTTTGTAATTGGGGTAAGGCTTGCGGGTAACTTGACTAGATTTTTCAGGAGCTTTAGTAGGTGAAGTAGCCATAGTAGGGAAAAGGGGCAGAGGGGCAGAGGGGCAGAGAGGCAGAGGGGCAGAGGGGCAAGGAAAAAGAATCGTTCTTTTGAATGAGTGACTTTTGACTTTTGAATGAGTGACTTTTGACTTTTATAGCCTACTGCCAATCTTGGCGCTGATTGAAAATCGAGGTATTTGGGAAAGCAGTAGGGTTGCCATTTCGATCCAAGCGGCGTTGCAGCGCTTCTAGTTGCGGTTCTGGTTTGGGGAGTTCATCCACCAGTTGATATGGTAAAATACCGTTTTCCAGAGCAAAAGCTGCGGTTGTTCCAGCTGCTGCCCCTGCTGACCACTCAAATGAGTGTACCCGATAGGCAGCGGCGGCTGTGTGGCTGGTGGCGATACTTTTACCTGCAACTAGCATATTATCTATTTTTTGGGGAATCATGGCTCGCAGGGGTACTTGGAAGGGGTAAGCTTGACCTTGAGCTTTTCTAGTGCCTTCCCGTTCTTTGTTGCCAGGGGTTTCTGGGGGGCTTTGGGCCATACAGGGATGGAAGTCGATCGCATAGTGACCGATGCCGACAGAATCGGGGAAGATAAAAGCACGCGATCGCGGTTTGACATCTGCCGGAGATAAAGTTTCTGCTAGTACGGATGGTGCATTTATACCAGAAAGTATTGCCCACAAGCGGCGATACTCTTCCGCAGATAAGTTACTCGTGTAATAATCGTCGCGGAAATTGTTCCGAGAAATATCAGTTTCCCACACTGTAAAACCTGACGGGCGTCCGTAGCTGGGGCGTCCGATAATCCGCCGTCCTTCCCGCATATAGGGATATTTGGATAAACCGTGTACTGTTCCCATTGGGGATTTTAAGCCTGTGACATAGCGCAAATTGGGATAAGGTTTTTTGACATTATCGCCAAGTTGAGAATCTGTCGTTCCTTGTGCTAACCAATAAAAGAAACCGATCGCATTTTCCTCACCCTTGCGGAGAGTTTCCGTCCGCAGTCCACCCATCCATCCTCCCGGTTGTAGCTGTCCGCCCTCTTGCAATTGTTCGCGGGTATATATAAGGTTATCTTGAGATGTTCCCGGACGATAATCGTTACCCCAAGTCCAGTTTTGCATGGAGATATCGCCGGGATTAATAGGATATTCTCTGGGATTAGTTCCTAATTTTTGATCGGGTTTGGCACTTTTGATGCGGCGATAAGTGAAAACGAGGGGGAAACTGGCTAGTCGCTGCAATTCATAACTGTAATAAGGTGCATATTGCTGATAAAATGATGGGAGCGTATGAGTTTGAGCTTCTTTAGTTGCCTCCATGCCAAAAGTATAAGTAAATCCCTGCGTGCAGTAAGCATCGCCGCTTTCAGTACCAGAAGAAGGTTCTAAGGCTGTACGAGAATCGATACCGAGACGGTAGGGAACGTCCGCAAGGGCAACTAATTCGCCGGTTTCGGTGGCTTCAATGACATACCAATCTGCTGGTTTCGGTTTTTGATTAGATTTTCTCGATTTCTTGGGTACGAAGCGGATAATGCTTTTGTCGAATCGGTTTGAATTCTCGTAACGGTAGCTGTCTTCGATCGTTTGGGATAAAGGTTCGGTGTTTAAGGGTGGTGTGTTTTTAGCTGGAAGGTGTTGAATTGCGATCGCACTTTGAATCACTTTCCCAACCCCCCCTTTTTCCCCCCCGTTCACAGGGGGGATAACAGGACTCTCTTGTCCCCCCCCGTTGACGGGGGGGTTAGGGGGGGTAATTTCCAGTTCCTTAATTACTGTAGAGGGGAACCATTTCAGCTTACCATTTCCGCGATTTTCGGCATCCTTCAATATATCAAACAAGAGTTTGTGACCGTCGCGGGGCAGAAAACAAGATTCGCTTACCCAACATTTACCGGGATTGAGGCGATCGTAATATTCCTGTATCCGCTTGCGAAATTCTAAATAGCCACGAGGATAGAATAGCAGTTTTCGCTGGGTTGGTCGTTCATCTAAAGCAGAAGTTCCCTGTGCTGAAATTTGTCCGCCTACCCAGTCGGTAATATCAGTTAAGCAAACTGTTTTCCCCGCCAGCAATCCTTCGTAAGCAGCAGCAGAACCGGAAAGTCCCCCACCAACAACGAGAATCTCACATTCTTCTGTTTTATCTGCTTGTCTGGGTGGTGCGGCTATGGCAAATGGAAAAGCTGATTCCAGTAAGATTAAGCTGAGGGAGAGGCTAGTTAGCAAACGTTTCATATTTTGATATTTCCGTTAAACTTATACATTTATAGCAATCGGATTTGGTTTGCGATCTTTTTTAACGAACCACGAAGGACACGAAGATAAGAAGAAGGAAGAAAAGATAATACTAAATCCGGGTTAACTATCCCCTTTTTCTTGAAGCCCGCGCAGGCGGGCTTTGTACGCGCAAGCCGCGACTTTAGTCGTCGGGTAACAAAGGGGTTACTATTTCTATAGACAGTCTTTCGATCCTAATTACTGCAAAAAGGCAGTCAAAAGTCAAAAGAATCCTTCTTTTGACTAGCCCCTCTGCCCCCCTGCCCCTCTGCCCCTCTGCCCCCCTGCCCCCCTGCCCCCCTGCCCCTCTGCCCCTCTGCCCCTCTGCCCAATTATTGCCAGTTTTTCCCAAATTCATTAAATATTGAGGTGTCGGGAAAGGCAGTGGGATTGCCATTTTGCACAAGTCGTCGTTGCAAAGCTTCTAGTTGTAGCTGTTTGCGGGGAAGTTGTTCGACGAGTTGGTAAGGCATTACGCTATTTTCTAGGGCAAAAACAGCTGTAGTACCAGCAGCTGCACCAACTGACCATTCAAAGGAATGCACCCGGTACGCTGCGGCTGCTGCGTGGCTGGTGGCGATACTTTTGCCAGCAATCAACATATTATCGATTTTCTGGGGAATCATGGCACGTAGGGGGATTTGGAAGGGGTAGGTTTGAGAAGCTGCGATCGCTTCGTTGGGATATCCCTGGTTGCTAGGAGTTTCTGGCGGACTTTTGGCTAAGCAGGGGTGAAAGTCTATTGTATAGTGACCGATGCCGACAGCATCGGGGTAAATTGCCGATCGCGATCGCACTTTCACTTCCTCTGGAGACAAAGCCTCTCGAATTACAGCTGTTGCATTTATACCACTCAGCAATGCCCACAAGCGCCGATATTCTCCTGAAGACAAGTTATTGCGGTAATAATCATCGCGGAAGTTTTTCCGAGAAATATCAATTTCCGATAATGTGAAACCTTCGGGATATCCCCACGCGGGTCTACCGATAATTCTTCGTCCTTCTCTTATATAAGGATATTTGGATAAACCATGCACTGTCCCCATCGGGGAATCTAATCCTGTGAGATAGCGGTTATTGGGGTACAGCTGCTTGACGCCATCGCCCAGTTGTGAGTCGGTAGTACCGGCTACCAACCAGTAGAAATAACCTTGGGCTAGTTCTTCTGCGCCGCGCAAGCTTTCTACTCGCAATCCTCCCATCCAACCTCCCGGTTGTAATTGACCGATCGCTTGCAACTGTTCGCTGGTATAAATTAGATTATCTTGGGATGTTCCCGGACGATAATCGTTACCCCAAGTCCAGTTCTGCATGGAAATGTCTCCCGGTTTGGGGGGAGTAACGCCGAAAGTTTCTTTGCGTCTGATTTTTAATTCTTTTGGGGCATTTGGGTTACTCCAAATGCGTCGGTATGTGAAAATTAATGGAAAGTTAAATTTAGTCGCCTCGAAGCTGTAGTAAGGGCTGTAGCGAGAGTAGAAGGGCGGCATTTGGTGGATTTGCGGTTCTTTGGTTGCCTCCATTGCAAAAGTGTAAGTATATCCTTGAGTGCAATAAGGATCGCCAGTATCGTTTGCTGCTGAGGGTTCTAAGTAAGAACGCGGATCGATTCCCAGTCGGTAGGGAACGTCAGCAAGGGCGATAATTTCGCCGGTTTCGGTGGCGTCGAGGACGTACCAGGTGGGAGTGCTGAGTGCTTCGGCTTTAGTGCTGAGTGAAGAAGGGGGGATGAAACGGATGATGGTTTTGTCAAAGCGAGGGGAGTTTTCGTAGCGGTAGCTGTCTTCTATAGTTTGTGATAAAGGTTCGGTGTTTAGCGGTGGTGTGTTTTTGGCGGGGCGATGTTGAATTGCGATCGCACTTTTAATCACTTTCCCCTCTTGTCCCCCCCCGTGGACGGGGGGGTTAGGGGGGGTAATTTCCAACTCTTTTACAACAGTAGAGGGAAACCATTTCAGTTTACCCTTACCCTTTTTCGCGGCATTTTGCAGTATGGAAAAAACAAATTTGTGACCGTCGCTAGGAATAAAACAAGCTACACTTACCCAACAGTCACCAGGATTAAGTTTTCCATACTTGCGTTTAATCCGTTCTCGCAATTCCAGATATCCGCGTGGAAAGAATTGCCGTTGGCGTTGGGTGGCGCGTTCATCCAAAGCTGAGACACCTTGGGATGAAACCTGTCCTCCCACCCAATCTGTGATTTCGGTTAAACAAACGGTTTTCCCCGCCAGCAATCCTTCGTAAGCAGCAGCAGCGCCCGCAAGTCCGCCCCCAACTACCAGAATCTCGCATTCTACGGTTTTATCTGGCTGTCTGGGCGGTGCGGCGAGGGCAACTGGAAAAGCCGATTCTAGTAAGATTAAGGTGAGAGGGATGGTGATGAGCGATCGTTTCATAGTTTAACGTAAGTTGGTGAGAGTTACTATACTCCGCACAGGCACAAACTGTTATTTTTGATTTGTAGGGGCGAAGCATTCCGGTAAATATCTTTGGGTTCAACCAGCAAATTATTACCGGAATACTTCGCCCCTACTGCTGGGTTAAAAAAGCTCGTTCTATGACCGTGCTAAGTATACATCCAGGTGGCTTTTTGACGCTACCATTTCCCCAATGTTCATTACAAGCTTTTCTCGATCGGGATTGGCGATGAGGCGCGATTTGAGTTAAAATTTTTTTACAGTCTGTTAAACTTGTTTCGTGGAAAGGTATAGTTTTATGACAAATGCAGACGCTATTTCACTATTTGTCGAGCTACACAAGCAAGAACCATTTGATTGGGTAAAAACCACTAATGCGTATCAAAGAATTATTCACTTGTCAGATTTAGAGGATAAGTGGGATGGTTACAATGCTCCTACTTTTTCTAAAACCCAGATTAATAGAGCATTAAGTCTCTACGCAAGTATTCGCAGTTACTCTATCAACAGAGGGATAAATTTACCGAAAATTGAGCCGTTTGTTGCCCCAGCTTCTGATGGAACGATTCTGTTTGAGTGGGGTGGAAAGCGCTTTCCTGTGAGACAGCTTGAAGTTTATGTTTCGAGGGAAGAAGCTGATTTGTTTGAATACTTAAAAACTGAAGGGGATTCAGAGTCAGAAGAAGAATTTAATTTAGAGGGGCTATACCCTATACTAGACTGGTTGTTTATTCACTGTTGATAAATGACTGAAGTTTATCAGGTTAAGCCCGATGACAAGCTGTTGAGATGGCTGCATCCAGGTCAATTTAACTGGGAGGAAAACAGACCTACCTCGGCGGCTTTCAAAGATGAAAATATGTCGGTTGATATACTTTGTCTAACAACTATAGAAGAAAGCTACAGCAGAGCTAAGAAAATCGGGAAAAATGCTGTTCTGTTGTTTCTATCAAGACTCAATTGGCTCTAGAGAAAGGGCTGGAAATACGTCACGATCCTAAAGAAGATAACTATGCTCATTGCCTAGTTGTAGGCAAAAAGACGAAATCAATTGCTAAATTCCTGGCGGAGAGTTCTGAAGTAGAGATTTATCCACCTAACTAATTCAACAGCATTGAGAGAATTACAGTTGGGTATGACAGGTGGCGATCGCACGAAGATTGGGTAAAACAATTATTCGATCGCTAATTACCATTTAATTCGATTTACCATCGCTGCCAAAGTACTCCCGATAAGCACAAATTTTGTCTCCACTAACATCTAGGGAAATAGCTATTCGATTTTTGTAAGGTTCTCCCTGTAACATTCCTTTGTCGCAGAACTCGAAAACCACAGTAGTCTCGTTGCTGGTGATGCGCTCTACTGAAGTAATCGTCAGTCCTCCAATGAATGTTTCCGAAACATACTGAAAGAATTCACGAACCCTTTCTTTACCGACATTCAAACCGTGAAAAGGCCCGACTGGAAACCAAAAGGTAAAATCATCGGTGAGCATATCTAGAAGTGGGTTCCAATCGCCTGTCGCTAGACCGTGAGTTAAATGTTTAAATGCTTGCTGGGCGACTTCTAGTGTGTTATGTTTTATTTCTTTTGTCATTTTGATTATCTCATGGATACTATATTTTACAAGATTTTTAAACTTTGGACGAAAGGTGAAGAAGTTAGCATAGGTTTAATCTATGTGTTTTGTAGCGCTGCAATATTAGGCGATCGGCTTGGCTGGAGGGAGATGAGAAATTGGCTGAACTACGAAGACCTTACTTTTACTTTGAATGCGCCTCATGGACATTTGCCTTGGTTGGGTCGATTGGGTGGGTGGCTGGGAGCATTTGGGGTGTGGTCTGGTTCTTTTATCGCGCAAAAAGCTGTAGCTTGTCATCTCTAATCGCTAGTCATATTCCTCCCGAAATCCTCTTATCGTCTAATAGGAATTCTAGCTTTGACAGAATCAAAACCTGACCACCACTTTACCGCAATTCTTACCACCGATCAGATATTCTACAGCGTCGGGAATTGATTCCAAACCTCTGAATTCAGTTGGATCGATCGCGACTTGGATTTGGCCGCTATAGAAAAGGTCGAGCAAGCTAGAGCGTGCTGCTGGCATATATTCCTTGTAAAGTGGGTTAAGAAAACCGCGTATCGAAGCTGCTTTCCAAAGCAATTTTCCGTAAATTCGGGATTGCTGAACTTGCTCCTGATTCTTGCCGTAATCGGATATGAAACCAACCACAATTAAACGTCCCCGCACAGCCAAATTATCAACGCAGATATCGAAAATTTGTTTGCCAACACACTCGAATACCAAGTTAATGCCGTTGGGATATTCTTTTTTGAGGACTTCATCTAGGTTTTCTTGGCGGTAGTTGATAATGCGATCGCATCCTAACCGTTTGAGTAATTCAACTTTAGCATCCGATCCGCAAACTCCAATCACATGATTTCCCGCCAATTTTGCCCATTGTACCGCGATATGTCCCGTTCCCCCCGCCGCTGCGGTTACGAGGACAGTTTCGCCGCTTTTCATCTCGCCAACTTGTTCCAACGCCAGCACAGAAGATACCCCAGTAGGCATCAAAGTTAGCACTTCTGGAATTGCTTCTGGAATCTTTATTACTTGGGAAATATCTACAACTTGGTACTCTCGATATCCTCCACCGCGAAAGATTGTTTGCACTGGATCTCCGACTTTAAAATCGGTGACGTTATTCCCAATTGATACTACTTCACCGACAACTTCTACACCTAAATCGAAAGGTGGTGTCGGGTTTACGTATGGAACTTCACCTCGGCAAATTAATGTATCGAATCCGCCATTAACTCCGGCAAATTTGTTGCGAATTACAATTTCGCTGTCAGTTGGATCGGCGAGGCTGACTTCTACGATTTCCACAGCCGATCGAAAATCTCGGTTAAACTGTTTCGCTATGAGCTTTTTGTAAATTCTGGACTTAAGCATTAGCCCCCCTAACCCCCCAAATCTGGGGGGAACCGGAGCTTACTCCCCCCAGATTTGGGGGCAAGGGGGGGCGAAACAAGAAATATTGCGTAAGTCCTGAAATTGTTGAATTCATATTTTTTACTAAAAAAAAGCAACCCTAAAACCAATATCATAAAGTGAGGCATTCGCATCAAATTTAGCACGAAATGCAGAACGGCAGTTCCTTGGGCCTGTGTTCCAGGAACCACCGCGCAATACCCGTTTATTGCTATCTCCATCTGTTGTCCAAACAGTGCCATCAGTGGGTGCATCTTGATAGTTATCGTGCCAGAAATCGGCACACCATTCTCTGACATTACCGTGCATATCGTACAGACCACACCTGTTGGCTACTTGAAAGTAGCCAACAGGTGTGGTTTCCCTGCGATCGCTTCCTTTTGGCCCAGCGCCGTAAGACCCCCGACTGCATATTTTTCCCATGTATTCCCAATCTATTCCTGAATAATTTGCTAAATCTGTTGTGCAAGTTTCTCCAAAATGAAAAGGTGTTTGAGTTCCAGATCTACAGGCATATTCCCACTCTGCTTCACTGGGAAGTCGGTATTTCCGTCCACTATATTTAGATAACCTGTCACAGAATTCGATCGCATCATACCAAGAGATTTGTTCTACAGGTAGGTTTGCTTCTTTAATAGTCGATGGATCGGGATTAAGAAATTGCTTGATTTCGGGGAGAGTTGCTACTGCTTGCCATTGAGCTTGAGTAACTGGATACTTGCCCATAAAAAATGGCTTGATAGTTACTAAATGTTGAGGATTTTGAGTCGGTGACCACCCCTCTTCTGTGTTCGGTGTGCCCATTAAGAAAGTACCGCCAGGAATAGCAACCATTTCTAGGGTTATTTCCTGTCGCAAATCTTCTATCAGATATTGAACGGAATTTCGAGAGCGATCGATCTCTTTTCCTTGAGGGTTAACGAGCGCTACATCAAAGTCAAACGCAACCAAATCTAACATTTATACACCCTTCGATGAAGCAGTACAATACACCTGAATTTTTATGGTAAAACATCTATAAAATCCAAAAAATTTATGACTACTTTCGATATTTCTTCATACTTTTGATTCATCATACAAAATGTTCCGCCTTCAATATCAACTACCTTTGCCTGGGGAATTACTTTTGTAATGAAATTTCTGCTTCCTGACTGCGCTAAACCGAGTTGTATAAGTCCTTTGATATCCTCAGTTCCCGATAAGACGAGAGTTGGACACTTGATGAAAGGAAATCTTTCTATAGTACTGAACTTTGTAAAAGCAAAAGGTGCATAGGCAGGATAGCCATAACATTTTGCTTCGTCTAACATACAGCGGTGATTTAATTCTGTAGAACCTACGTAGGCGGCGCGAAATGACCATCTTTCAACGAGGTGAGTGCCATCTGCTTTGATTTGGAAAACTTCGGCATATCTTTTTAAGATGGCAGCTTTATCTTGTTCGGTGAATTCATCCACGTTACATAAGATCATTTTTTCAACTCGATCTGGATAAGCTGCTGCTACTTCTCCCGCTATGTAAGCACCTGTGTGGTGTCCCAGTATGTTTATCTTTTTTATTCCCAACTCATCCAGAAGTAAGATGACTGTTTTGGCGTAGTCTGAAATAGAATACATTCTGGGTGGCTTATCTGAATCGCCAAGTCCCATCAAATCCATCGCAATCACACGCCTTTTTTGAGCAAAGATGGGCATCAACTCGTGAAATTCATTACTGCTGCTGGGGTTTCTATGCAGTAAAAGCAGGGAGTCGCCCTCCCCGCCGATGCGGTAATGAATTTGTCCATCTTCTGTATCTAAGAATGCTCTTTTAATCGCTTTATTCATCTAAATTTACCGCTGAGTTAAAAACTATTTTTTCACTCGTTCTTCTTGCATGGTGGTGCGCTTAAAGACGCGATCGTCCTTGAACCAATGCAATGTGCGGTTGCGATAGTTGCCGCAAGGACTCAGATGAATCATTTCATACATATAAGCACCGGGCATAGCTTTGTATTTGAACCACAGCATAATAATTGAATCGTCTACTTCCCAGGCGTATCCTTCCAGGCGTTCTGTGTCAAACCAAATCTTTTGATCGTGGTATGTTGCTGGAAAATGATGTTCTTCATACTTACCTTCAGGCCAAATATACTTATTCATTTGGTAATAAGGATATTCACCGTTTTCTGGAAATTCGCAGGTTAAAATAGATTTATGCTTGTCAAGCATATTTCCCTCTGCATCAAGTATTGTATAAATACCCGTCCATTCGCCTTCATGTCGGGTAAGTAAGGGCATTTCATCTCGAATACTAGACATGACAACCTCTACTTTATTTGCTAATTGGCAACAAATTTATCATATTTTAAACCACCACGGGTCGGAAATGGACTGGGTTTTGATCAAAAAGGCTTTCTTTCGCATAAACCGTTTGATTGCAGCTGCACCCATGCGCGAACCACCAAGTCCAGAAAGATTGAATGAGTTTTTCTCTCCTTCGTGGACGATCGCAGTTAAGGCGGCATCGTTGATGCTGATGGCCCCAGCATCTAGATGACGTGCCAGTGCGATCGCTTCCGACTCCGAACCCGCAAAAACAGCAGCACTTAGTCCATATATCGTATCATTTGCCAGTTTAATTGCTTCTTCAATATTGTCAAATGCCATAATCGGCATAATCGGGCCGAAAGTTTCTTCCGTCATCACCTTCATCGAATGGTTAACTTCAGTCAGAACTGTGGGACGACACCACAACCCGCCACCCAATTCTTCCACCAAACCACCACAGCGAACAACTGCCCCTTTTTCAGTTGCATCGCGTAATTGTTCTGCAATAATTGCTGCCTGTTTTTCTGCAATGATCGGGCCAATTTGTCCATCTTGAACAGACGGATAAACCAGATTAAGGCGTTGTGCTTTTTCTACCAGTTTCTCTACAAAATTATCCCAAATAGGTTCGGCGACGTAAATGCGTTCGATCGAGAGGCAAGATTGTCCTGTATTAACTACGGAACCCCACAATATTGCTGAAGTTGCTAATTCTAAATCGGCAGATTCTAGGACAATAGCAGGGTCTTTGCCTCCCAATTCCAAAAAAGCAGGAATGAATCGTCTTGCAGCAGCTTCTGCTACTTTTCTACCTGTAGCCACACTACCAGTAAAACATACTAAATCTACAAATTCGATTAACGCCGCACCCGTATCCCCAGCACCTTCGATATAAGTTAATACATCCCGCAATAGGGGAACAGATGCAATAGTTTGCAGCAGGGGTTGAATGAAGCGGGGAGCAATTTCGCTCGGCTTTACTATAACTGCACAACCTGCCAATAATGCGGGTATGGTATCAATTGTAGAAAGCAACAGCGGAAAATTCCACGGACTGATGACGCCAACCAATTGATAGGGAACCAGTTGACTTTGCAGTCGGATAAATGGAATTGCTGTATCTTTGGCATCTTCTAACAATAATTCTGGTGCTAATCGACACCAGCGATCGATCGTGGAGATCAGCGAGTCAATTTCAAGTACAGACTCAGACAATCTCCCTGTATCTGATACTAAAGCTTCGGTTAGTTCGTCTTTTTGAGATAAAATGGCTTGTTTCCACTGCTGCATTGCTTCAATTCGTCGTTCTAAACCTGCTTGCTGCCAAGCTATTTGTGCTTCGCGCAAACGGGTATTGCATTCGGCAAGTTGGTCTGGTGTAGGTGGCGCAATCCAGCAGTCAATTTGTCCGGTGCGAGGATTGCGAACGCTTAGTTTTTCACTCATGTTTTAAGTTATCCCCAGATTGGCTATTCAATATACCTGTTAAGAACAAGGCAGGCCAAGCTTAAGAACCTAACATTATAAGTTTTCTAGTCCCTCATAATTAACTTTCAGCGGCACTACCCAAACATTTTGCCATTCTCTTTCTTTATCGCGTGGCATCTGTATCTGAAACTCGTACAAGCCAGCTGCTGCAATAGGAAGACCACCGAATGTGAGAACTGTAAAAGCTTTCATATTTTCTGTGAAATCAATTTCTCTTTCACCTTCTAGTAAACTTTTTTTAGACGGTGAAACAATCTTAATCCTAAATTTAGATTCATCCTCTTGGTTAGATGATTCTTGCTTTTTCCAAAAAACAACCAATTCAAAAGCAAAGGGTAAAAAGAGAGTTTCTTCAGACTCCGGTGGGGGCGGTACAATGATTTCGTCCATTACCTCAATGAGACTGATATTTCCTGTTTCCTGATTGATAATACTTTTTTCACAAAGCATCGCCCATGCACAAGTAATCATAAGTTCCCCGCTATTTATAGCATGAGTCAACAGACAGATGCGACAGCCTATGGTGTCATGTTTATAACTGAAATTTTACTGCTTTTATAGCGTTTATTTTTGCCTGTTAATGAAGGCTGAGCTACTATTTTTTGTTCCGCTGTAACGTAGAGATATTTTGTGGTACGTTCCATCTCATATTTTGTTTGATAAACTGAAATTTTATTGGTTGGTTCAAACATTGTGTACTTTTCAAAATTGGCTCTATGGCTGATTTTTTCATGTTGCAAAAGGAAGTTTGCAAATTTGGCAGACCACCATCCATTTGCTGCTTGAATAACAAATCCAGAAGCAGTTTGGGCTACTTCTAAGTTTATCAAACTGAGTGACCACAGGTAAACAGCCATAGCTGTATCCCAAGGATTTTCATACTGGGAATCAATTTCTTTTTGAGAAATATCAACAGACCTTTTAAGTACCAACCAAATGTTTGCTGGATTGTTTCGCAGTTGCTCGATTAACTCTTTTGTCACCTGTTCTTTGTATGCTGCACGGCAGAAAACCTTAAAACTGCTGGCTACGTTCAAAAGTGCAGCAAATTCATGGCTTTCTATTCTATTCATAAGTTTTTCGATCACTGGTTTATCCTCCTGTCTGTCCAAAATTCCTTGATTGTACCGTAGGAATCTGGTACTTCATCTATCAGGTGTATGTACTCGCCATCGGCACCCCATTGACTAACAACAGTAATCTCAAAAGAGGCATTGATAACTTTGGGTTCTTTTTTTACTACTACTGCAATATGGGAATATTCATCTTTGTTAGAACGATAAAGGACTAAATCTCCAATTTCAACTTCATGTTCTCCAGATAAAGGGCGATAATCATCTTCTCTCAGGATCGTTTTCAAGTGTTCTGGGTCAATACAGGTGCGTCGGGACGCAAATGGTAGGCCCACACAGTTATAAACGGCTGTTAACGATCTAAGTCGGATGTTAGGATACTTTTGTGTCCAGATTTCCTTTGCTGCTTTAAGCGCCTCTGGTGGACGCTCTCGTCGTCTTTCGTTGGGAATGAGAGTCCCGCGTTTAGTGGCCAATGGTATTGATGCACGATCGTTTGAGCCTCCCGCACCTATAAGCATCGAGCAAATAGTGAATTGTATCCATACTTTATGATGACAAGTTATGAGATTATATGCAATGGGGATGCGATCGCCTTCCCGAACTCAGGTAAGCTTGATATTGACACAATTGGTATCATATAGCACAAATGCTAGAGCTTCGGAGTGCGGCGGGAGAGCGGCGCTGTAGCTGTGGCTCCCGACAAGGATGCGAACTTAATGTCTATTAATCGCCATCTGCAATCATAATTGTTATTTTTTTGCTGAAATCGCTCGTTAGGTGGGAATAAATGCTAAACAAAAATCTAATTTCGGCGCAAACAGAAAAAATTTCGGCGCTGCAACAAACCATTCTCGGCAAACTAATAATTCTTTTGGCGGAATTGCTTTTCGCTTTGCCAGTAGGTTTCGTGTTAGCAAGATTTCGCATCGGTGGCGTTGCTTGGATATTTGGGGGTATTGTCTCTGGTGCGTTGGTACTTACAGCTTATCGTATTTTATCCAAGGAAACCGCCGAACCAAACAAAACAGTGAGGAAGATAGGACAGCTTCTCGTAGGTTTGGTAGTCGGATTTTCAATCGCTCATGGAGATATGTCAGCGCTTTATTCTCAATTACACATATTTATTTTTATTACGTTATTTTTAATGTTAAGCGGTATTGGGATCGGCTATATTTACTCCCGGATTAGCCAAACAAACCTACTAACTGCAATGCTTGCCACAACGCCGGGGGGGATAGGGATTATGTCAAGTATTGCGGCAGATTACGGAAAAAATGCCTCGGTGGTTGCACTCGTCCAAATCATACGGGTGACAACGATTGTATTTTTCATACCTATATTAGCTAGGATATTGGCTGTTAATGATGCTAACACGGTCGTCAGCATTTTTCCGGCCAACTTTTTCAGTACAGATATATTATATTTAGCATTGCTCCTTTTATCGCTAGCTTTAACATTTGTGTCAGTTAGCATAGCTAATATAGTGAAAATTCCTGCCGCCTTTTTCTTTGGTGCATTAGTAGTCGGCATAAGTTTTAATTACCTGCTAAATTTATTCCCTTTACTAGCAAATTTAGATTTTAAACCGCCTTTTTTAATTAGCTTAATTGGTCAAGCTTTTTTGGGAATTAGTATAGGCGAATATTGGGGAAGTAAACCAAATCTCGGTCAAAAAACGATCGTGTATGCTTTAATACCCGTAGGGATGACTATGGGAGCGGGATTCGTAGCAGCTGCGATCGCTACATTTCTCACGCCTTGGGACTGGCTCACCTGTATGCTAGTCGCCGCACCAGGCGGTTCGGCGGAAATGATTTTGGTCTCCTTAGCATTAAATCATAACGTGGAAATTGTCACGGCGGGGCATCTAGTGCGCCTAATAGCTATTCATGCTTCTCTCCCATTATGGTTATTGTTGTTTCGCTATCTCGATCGCTTGCTCCCCAACTCAGGCGATAATTAGTAGTTAGGTATTGCGAGGAGTCAGTAGATGGTTAACAAAATACAGGAATTTGATACAAGACAATGGGTGAAAGTACGCAGCTCGCTGGATGGCAGTCAAACCTTTCTCACCTGGACGGGATCGATATACTCTTTTGTGCCAAATGAGAAGAAAAAACGCCTCTTCAACATTGTGGGAATGAGCGTGAGTAGATGTATTGAAAATGACGATAAAACCTGGGAATTTACCTCAAGAGAACTGACTTATTACCTCGATCCAAACACCAATGAAATCCTCCACAGATGGGAAAACCCCTGGACGGGAGAAACGGTTACCGTTATTCACGTTGCCAATAGTCCGGTAGAAGGTTACTTTAAAGGAAATTTCCCAGGTCAAGTCAATGATGACATCACCACATTCGTATTTGACTTATTTCCCACCTACCCAAATACCCTTGCCGAAGATCCAAAATTTAGGGAATACAGTCCGCAAACAACCTATCAAGCAGCGGAGTTATTTAAACTGACTGTTCCGACCGAAGATTTGCACAATGTAGAAAAACTTTCCGTTTCTAAAATGTTTATTTGTTGGGATAGGATCGGCCCCTGGTTACCCTGGATGAAAATGGGAGATAGACCGGGACATTTAATATACAGCGCTACTGGTCAGAAAGTTAACAATTTTACCGATTTACCCCAATTGCTTCAAGATGAAATCGATACGCGGGTGCCTTTATATAAAAATGCTCCTAAAGCACCATTAGATGATGATATGACTTCTTGGATTTACTTCAAAAAGCACTTTGAAGCTTATCTAGCGGGAGAAAGATTTCCCATTCCAGAAGCAGAGGATTAAGATTTGTATAGCGAGCGCCTAAATCAATATCGAAGATGGCACTAGCCTTTTATTTGGATTAACCGTGCAGCGATATTGGCGATCGCAGATGTTTTGATTTCCTGACTGGCTATAGTTTGCGAAACTTGCAAAGCTTGTTCGGTTTGTCCTAATTTGGCAAAAGCATCAGCGATGTTAGCTAAAATTTCATCTTTAGTATTATCGCTCAAATTTTTTGCCGCCTGTAAAGCTGGTTCTAGTTGTCCTAATTCTACATATTTCGATGCTATTTTACTGAAAACCCGCTCCTTGAAACCAGGTAAAGTTAAGGTAGTGGCAATTTGTAAGCCGCGATCGACTTGTCCAATTTCTGTTAATTGATAAGCAATATCAGTCAAGGCTTCTTCTTTAGAACTGCTATCGTTGATAGCGTTAGCAATCTGCAAACCTCGCTCAATATATCCAGCGTTGGCTAAAGCCCTAACAATCCTAATAATTGACTGATTTGCAGAAAAATTATTATCCTGGGGTATGGGAGGTAACTGTAAATTTTGGGAGAAGAATTTTTCTGCTGGTGATGGGTATCCGGTTTGTTGCAGTTGTTCTGCGATCGCAATTATCGCCAAAGCTTTCCCTTCCCTATCTTGGATACTTTTAGCTATCTGCAATGCCATATCTACTTGCTTTGCTTTCGCTAATTGGTGAGCAATTTCTACCCAAATTAAAGATTTTATACTCGGTCGATCTGTGCTGTTGAACTCTTGATTTGCTGCGGACTCTTGCGGAGTTAGTTCCCGAATCATCTGCGCTACTTGCTTAGCAGCATCAAATTGTCCGACTTCTGCTAATTTGATAGCGATATCTCCTAGCGCTTTTTCCTTAACGCCAAATTCCCTCATAGCTGAACCGGAATCTATTTTAGTTATTGAAGGGATTTGCTGCGAAATCTTGGCAGCTACTGATAAAGCTAAATTTGTCTCATTCATAGCAGCCAATTTGACCGCAATTGCCGACCAAACTTCGGCTTTTTCGATGTTGTTTTTCATCGTTTGGGCGCTTGCCCAAGTTTGCTTGACTTGCTCTGCATTTGCCAAATGTGCGAGAATGCCAAGATATGCTATAGTTTGATAATCTTCTGTGCCTTCACCGCTAGCAGAACTGCAACCAGTAACGCTTTGAGCTACTTGTAGCGCTTGTTTAAATTGTGATAATAAACTGAGATTGCCAGCTATTTTTGCCAAAATATCAAATTTGTCGTTACCGCAACTGCCATTGGATTCATAAACATAATCTCCGGTAATTCCTCTGGCTTTTTGGAGCGCTTCTGATAAAATTTTCTTAGCTGGCTCTAATTGTCCTTTTTCTGCCAAAATGGATGCGATCGCATTCAGTGCTTCAGCTTGGCGATAATTAGAGGATATCGTTTTGGTTAACTGCAATGCTTTTTCAATAAATCCCGCTTGTGCAACTTTAATTGCCACATCTCGCAATGCTGGTTCTTGTTGGTATAGGGTAAAGTTTTCATCCCTTTGTTTGGTAAGTTGCACAGCGCGATCGAATAGTTGCTTTGCTTTCTCAGTTTGCCCAACTTGTGCTAATTTAATGGCTATATCAGATAAAGTATTAATTTTAGAAGATTTATCTTCAATAGTTTCTGCCATCTGTACAGCGCGATCGAACAGTTGCAAAGCAATATCGACATCTCCCGTCGCAGCTATCTCTTTTCCTAAAGCGGTTAAATTTTCAGCAAAGCTGACGGGATGATTTATTTGAACCATATTCAAAGATGGGGAAGCTAGTGCTATTTTAGTCTGATTAGCACCGAGCATCAGCAGTAACAAAAAGGCGATTGGGGTGAAGGTGGCGGGATGCGATCGCATGGTGATTAATTATCCAAAACTTTGATTTTTATTTTCCAAACTAACTCTGCTATCAAACTCAAAATTATTCGTTTTTAGCTAATTACTAATGACTAATAGACATCTCCAGAAATTAAAAGTGCGTTACCTATAACCCTTGTAGAGACGTTGCATGCAACGTCTCTACATTCTTTTTTGGAGATGACTAATCAATGTCCAGAAATAGCCATCAGGTGCGACAAAGGAAAAACTTTGCTCTCCAAACTCGTTGTACGCAATTTCTGTGAGATTTTGAGCAGAACTTGCCTTGACGCGCTGTAAATACTCTTCTATTTCAGTCACGCGATAGGTATACAGAGACATTCCCAAACATCCCGGTTGTGCCTTTTCCAAACAATTTTCTATCTTTATAGATTCTGGAAATCGAACAATATAAAGTCGGCCCGATCGAACCGCTCGCCAATCTGACTTTGACGAACGCGGATCGTCAAATGTTGTTACTGAAAATCTTTCATTTGGCTGAAGATCGAAAATCTGTCTTGCTGTTTCCGAACTTTCATAGGTTGTTTCTTCCTCATTTCGCACGCGCAGCAAACCCAGCGTTTCTTCATAAAAACGAAACGTTTCTCTGCTGTCATCTTGAATCACTATTCCCATGTGGGTTATCTGGCTCGTTTTGAAATGTGATATCTCATTAATCTTTCCGTAATTAGGCACATTATAATTGAATCTTTGAAAGAAAAATTGTCGTGTTAAAGGTTGAAGCAGCACCATTTCCCGCACACCGATAGCAGGCTCTGCAAAAGGACGCATTTTTCTCTCTTTGTTGTAGATGACATCCCATTGAGGATAGATATATTTGACTGGTAAACCTGCTTTTTCTGCTTCTTCGGCATGGTTGAGAATATTCAAGACATCAGCAGTTAATGCAGTTGCCCAGCGGTTTCCTTTGGCCTTCATTAATGACATTTTCAATCCATCATTGGTAGGGTTTCCCCAAACCATTAGACGGATAAGACCATGATCCGCATCTTGGTGGTAGAGGCGAATGGAATGCAAAGAGGAATTGACTCCGTACAATTTGTTTGCTGATTCTGGGGATAATTCACCAATTTGACCGATGCGATAACCAAATTGCTCCCAATATTGAATGAGGGAGATTGGTTCGCGGCAACCAACACATACTTCGTAGATACCTTGGATTGTCATTTGTTTGTCTTAAATAGGATTAATTTACTGACCTCAAGACAGAGGAACTCGATCACCAGCAGTTCACCATTAAAGTAGTCACATGAAAAGCCAACGGAGTCAGCAATGTTTAAACGACTAACATTAACCACAGCACTTGTAGCAGCGGGATTATTCGGTACTTTGGGGTACTCAGCCATAGCGCAGACAAACCGAATTGAACAATCTGCACCGTCATCAAGCCGCAGCCAGATGAGTGCCCTCGACAAGCAGTTTATCACTGACGCAGCCCACGGGGGAATGGCGGAAGTAAGACTTGCTCCTCGTTCGATCGTATGCGATCGCGTGTGTTGTTAACCAAAATAGAGCTATTTGCAAAACCTGTGACCCGTTTCAACAGCGCGATCGCAATAATTTAACTAGGACTTACGCGATCGCCCCCCTAGCCCCCAAATCTGGGGGTCGGGAGGTAAAACCTTAGTTTTTGCGTAAGTCCTGTTAACTAAAGCAAGTCAACTGTACAAAGGGGGTCGTGCTAACCTAAAAATAGACTACTAGAGAATTTAGAGGAATAAAAATGCAAGACTCGCCATATATTATTTTCATTGCCTTCGGTTGTCTATGGGTATTAATGGGATCTGCTGCTGTGATTGCACTCCTCAAATCCAATAATCAAGAGGTTCGGTTTGGCAAATGGGGGCTGATAGTGGCCATCCCGATCGTTGTCCCCTTTATCCTTGCTCTGCTCTATCAATTACTAAGACCATTTATCTTGCCACATTTTATATAAAAGTTTGGTCTAGATCGGAAAATCAATAGACTTCTTGCAAAAAAAAGGTAATGTAAAAATTGACACTTTCTTTAGAAAAATGTTCATGGCAAGCTTTTTTGAATGGCAGGGAAGAGAGGGAGCCTTAACACAATCTATTCCTTGTGGTATAATAATTCTGAAATATTTAAGCTCTAACTGGAGATAAATGTGTATACATTCAAAATTATTATGTTAGGGCCACGGGGCTCCGGTAAGACCGTGTTCTTGGCAAGTATGTACCACTATTTATCAATAATGGGCGAGTACGGCTTCCGTCTTCAGGTTGAAGGCAAAGATGAGGATGAAGCTTCAGAAAACCAAAAGAGACTTCATAATTACTACACGGAAGTTGCAACTGGGGAAGAGTGGCTTCCAGGGACACGGGGTATTACCGAATGGATTTTCACCTGTTATGTTAAGGCAGAAAATGGTCGTGACGAATATCCAGCTTGTCGGTTTAGCTATCTAGATTATGATGGGCTTAACACAACAGAGATAGGGCAATATAGGGAAGAGTCGGAAGAGCCAGAAACCTTTGCTCAAAAACTTACTCAAGCTGATGTACTTTTGGGGCTTTTAGATGGTATGAAAATTAACGATTTGATGCTAGGTCGTAACCAAAAAGAATTAAATGCTTGGCGAACAAAAGATTTAGCTAATATGCTTAGCTATATGCAGAAGCATCGCGGACCAATTCATTTTGCGATCAGTAAATGGGATATACTCGAAAATCAGTTTAATCTGGGTAAAATACGCCATAAATTGCTAGAAATTCCAAATTTTCAAAAGTTAGTTAAAGACAAAAATAACAGTTATTGTCCAGTTCGATTAATTCCCGTGAGTTCAGTTGGAAAGGGCTTTGCTTGTCCCGTGCTTCTTGCAAACGGAGATATGGAAATGAAAAAATTTATTAATAATAGATCGCCGGAGCCTTTTAACGTTGAGATGCCACTGGCTTTCATAGATCGCGATCTGGTTTATTCTCAAATAAATGAACTCATAAAAGATCGGGATATGCTCAGGATAATTAGAGATGAAATCAAAGCCAATCCCAAATATAACTGGTGGGATAGAGCGGCTCGTTTTGGGGCAATATCAACAGTGGCATTCCGCGAAATATTTGTAGTCAATCCGAATACGCCGGTCATTGATAAAATAATCAAAAGAGGTATTAACGTCATCTTGCATAAAACGATGGAAAAGGAAACAAAAGCAGAGCAGGAACTCAAAGAAAGTAAAGATAAAAAAACTAAGTCTATTGAGGAAAAGGAAACCCAAGAAATAGCCCTTGATCTGATGATTAAGAAATTTCAGGCACTTCAGGAATCCCTCAAAAGTAAATACCCAGAGTCGGATCTATCCGATCAACCATAGGGAGGACTTTATGAACATCAACGCTTGGCCATTTTTAGTGAGTTGTAATCAGCATCTTGATTATAGAACAGTTGCAGCTCCCAATTTTATCTGTGAAGCTAAAATCTCTGGCCTACTTAAGGCAGCCACAGCAGATCAGGAAGCTCTGACCGAACAAGGCTCTGCAATCTATCGTGAGATTCATAACTCTAAAGTGGGAGACATCACCTTAGTTTTTCGAGTTGTCAAAGGGACTAACAAAGACATTGGTATAGAGTCAAATGACATACTCAAAGACAAAGTTGGCAGAGTAATTTATTTGATAGAAGGAATTGTTTTAAGGGAACCAAACTCGGATATTGTGTTAACAGAAGAATCCCTGGAAAAGGCTCACAAGCGTCTGGTGTCAGTTTACAGTAATTTCTGGAAGCGTACCTCTGATGTTACTGTTGTGCCCCAAGAGTATTTGGATTTGGAGATAGATATAAGTGAAGGTAATCGCTTAAAAATAAAGCCGATAAAACCATACATCATCAAATCAAAGTCTCCTTCTGAAATCCCAAAAGATTCGCCATTGGAGTCACCGATTATAAAGAAACCCGAAAATATTATAAATTTGATGAAATTGTATTTTCGTAACTATAGTGGGGGAATTTTTGTCGTAGTACTTTTAATGGGTTTAATGGGATTTGCATTTTTTTTTCGACAGGTTCAACCATAAACAAAAAGAGGAATTTACACCTAATCTGTATATAGCAGAAGCGATCGTTGTTTCCCAAAAGAGTTGACAAACCGCTCCTGGTTTAAACTCATAACAGGCGTTGGTAGAGCGCACTCTACCAACAGTGCTTTTTAAAGTTAGAATATCTGGAGCTACGCCAACGCGATCGCACTGGGAAATCGGGCAAATCTACAATCACTTTACCCCACTCGCTAAAATTCCCAAAATCTTATTCACATCATTTAAAAAATACTCAGCCAAATCAATCTGTACCCGTTCCCCTGATAACTTTAAAAACTTCCAAATCTCTCCTGTAGTCACTACACCATAAATTTCTGTAATTTCATTTCCTTCGCGTTCATTAAATAATTTAGCTGCATACATTTCTGCTATACATTGCCCTAACCCCGCTTTAATATTTTCCTTCTTTGCCTCCACAATAATAATTACTGGCGCATTAATTAATAAAAACTCAGAAGAACGACTAATCAGAAAATCACAAGTTCCACTTAAACCTTGGCTGGGTTCAATATTAAATTCAACACCAGAAAATAAACTAATTTGATTAAGTAATTTCTTTGTTAATTCTAATAAAATTGGTGTAATAATCATCTCGGAGCGAGATTTTTCTGTATTACTGGCTAAAGCAAAAGGTACATTATAAGCTAAGGTTTCCTCTAAATACTCACTAGCTGGTAATGGTGCAACTTGCAGAAAAATATCCTCTCTAGTAGAAATAGTTAAATTCAATGTTTTTTTGACAGTTTCTAAAGTAAAATCACTGTAAGACATATATCATTTCCTGATTAATCGTTGCCTGTGCCAAATTACTGTGAAAATGGAGAAAATGCCGCCGCTTTGCATCCATTAACATTTAATTAATTATTGTATAGATGGGCGGTGTAGGATTTGAACCTACGGCCACCTGCTTGTAAGGCAGGCGCTCTACCACTGAGCTAACCGCCCGCTTTCGCAGACATTTATCAATGTTAGCAGACTTTTTTTGAAATGCCAAGTGGTCGAACGCACGATCGCATAACTTTATGGAGCTTGCCTTTTGTGGCAGGCCTTACCTTCGGCCAAACCCAGAATGGCAACCTCACTTTGCTGGTGTCAGGCGGGTTTTTGTTTGGGGGGCTGATGTTTGGCCCAGACCTGGATATCTACTCCCGCCAGTTCCAACGCTGGGGATGGCTGCGCTGGATATGGATACCGTACCAAACAAGTTTGCGCCATCGCTCTTTCTTATCTCATGGGCCAATTATCGGCACGGCGTTGCGATCGCTCTATCTCGTCTGTGGGATAGCGGTGCTAGGATGGCTGTTGTTATTTCTTGCCAACTTTGTGGGTGCATATACCACAAATTGGCAAATATTTGCTAATTTAGCTACGGCTTTTTTGATCCAATATCCTACGGAGTGGATTGCTCTGTTTATTGGTTTAGAATTGGGAGCGATGAGTCATTCTCTGAGCGATTGGGGTGGTTCTGCCTACAAAAGGTTAAAAAAGGGTGGATTGAAGGCTATTCTGCCTAAAGCTAAGAAGGGGAAATCTCCTAGAGTTAGATTAAAGAAACGAACCGCCAAGACGCCAAGAACGCAGAGGAAAGAGTGAAGAAGATGGCTGAGGTTTCTAGTTTGGCAGCATTGCAAGGGTTGATTGATGTGGTGGCTAAGTTGCGATCGCCTGACGGTGGTTGTCCTTGGGATTTGGCTCAAACGCCTCAATCGCTGATTCCCTATGTGATTGAGGAAGCTTATGAGGTGGTGGATGCGATTCGCAGTGGGGATGAGAATGCGATCGCAGAAGAACTCGGAGATTTACTATTACAAGTAGTTCTGCAAGCTCAGATTGCTAGCGACTATGGGCAATTTACTTTAACAAAAGTCGCTCAAGGCATCGCAGAAAAACTAATTCGCCGCCATCCTCATGTATTTGGAGATGTTCAGGTAGAGACGGCGGAAGAAGTACATCAAAATTGGGAACAAATCAAAGCCGAGGAAAAAGGGGAAACCGCCGATGCACCCCAGCCACTCAGCCGCAAATTAAGTCGCTACGCCCGAACTTTGCCGCCCCTAATTGCGGGAATGAAGATATCTCAAAAAGCCGCTGCTGCTGGATTTGAATGGAAAAATGTCGATGGCGTTTGGGATAAATTTAACGAAGAATTGGCGGAATTTAAACACGCTCTTACTCATGAAGAAAAAGCACGACAGCAGGAAGAACTGGGCGATTTATTGTTTGTTATAATCAATCTCGGTCGCTGGTATGACCTCGACCCCTCAGAAGCTTTGCAAGGAACGAATGAGCGATTTATTCAGCGCTTAATAAAAATGGAGGCAGCAGCTGATCGTCCGCTTGCTGATTACACTTTGAATGAATTGGAACATCTTTGGCAACAAGCTAAAGCTCAACTAGCAAACAATACTTGATATCATTTCCCTTCCCCCCCTCCCTGTTGCGGGGAGGGGGTTAGGGGGGTGGGGTTTCCAAGACTTTTTGCACGAAAAATGAAAAAGCTTATCCCAGACTGGCAGACTGCTTCACCGTATCTCGGTAATAATCAACAACCTCTTTAGCTTCGCCGATACACTTCACCTGTCCTCCGTCTAGCCAAAGCACGCGATCGCAAGTTTGCTCGATCAAATCCAGTTCGTGGGACACCAATAAAACAGTAACATTCGCATCCCAGAACTTTTGCAGCCGCTGTTTGCACTTATTTTTAAACCTCCCATCGCCTACCGATAGCACTTCATCGAGAATTAAAATATCCGGTTCGACATCGGTTGCGATCGCAAATCCCAATCGCGACACCATCCCCGAAGACAAAGCCTTCACAGGTACTAAAGTATAATCCTCCAGTTCCGCAAACGCCAGAATAGATTTTACGCGATCGCGCATCTGCCGTCGCGAAAACCCCAGCATTACCCCATAAAAAATTATATTGTCCAGCACCGATATCTCCGGGTCGAATCCCGCCTCTAATTCGATCAGAGGTGCAATTTTTCCCCATACTCGCACAGAACCGCTGGTGGGCTGCAAAATGCCGCAGATTATCTTCAACAGCGTCGATTTACCCGCCCCATTCCCGCCAATAATTCCCAGCTTCTCCCCCGCCGCGACGAACAGATCCACCCCATCTAGTACCAACTTCTTGGCAGGCTGACGGTATTTGCCCTCCACAAAGGACAGCATCGTTCTCTTCAAGTCATAAGAAAATTCCTCTTGTGTCCGTCGCCACAGGGAAACTTGCTCCAGACAAATCGCGTACATCTATAGCAGATCCATGAACTGGTGTTGCCAGCTATAAAATAATTTCCATCCTACAGCTAAAACCAGCAAACTACTGAGCAAAGACCCACCTATTAAGGCGAAATTGGGGGGGTGTCCTGACAAAGCAATCTGACGAATGCTCTCAATAATCATGGCTATGGGGTTGAACACCAAGAACGGACGGATATTGGCGGGTACGATCGCCGCTGGGTAAAATATCGGAGAACCAAACCACAGCACAGCCACCACCAACTCATAAAAATAGGGCAAATCCCGAAAGAACACAAACATAGCACTTACCACAAACGCGATTCCCGTACACAAGCAAGCTAGGGAAATTAATGGCAACAGCAGCGCCACCACATTCAGCAAACTCTTGGATGTCACCAAAGCTGCTAGAGCCAGCAACGGTAACGAACCGCTGACAAACTGAAACACATTCGCCACAATCATCGACATCGGGAAAACGCTCACTGGCAAACGAATCTTATTCAGCAGCGCCCCGTTGCATACCACACTCGGTAACGCTTGGGTAGTAGAAGCCGAAAAAAAGTTGATCGTCACCAGCCCTACAAACACTTCCAGCATATATTTGAACAGCGAGTTGTGATAGTAGGACGTAAATGCCATCCCGAAAATCGCCGTATACCCCCCCGTCATCAGCAGCGGATTCAACAGCGACCAATACACACCCAGAAATGACCCCCGATAACGCACCTTCAGGTTCCGCGTTACCAATACCTGTAGTAATTCCAGATATCGAATTATGTCCTCAGCAGAACCGGGGTCTATAAACTTTAACGTCTTAGCTACTCCCACCACACTACCCTGTAAAACAACTCTTGTCTGTTGTACTAAGCTTGGACTATACGCTGCAAGTCAAATAATGTCTATGACTACCTCGCAAATTGCCTCTTCTTCCCTGACTTCGATCGCCCAACAAACCCGCCAAGCAGCGCGACTGCTGGCGGTGCTTTCCTCTGACACCAAAAATGAAGCGATCGAAGCTGTGGCCCAAGCCTTAGAATCGGCAACTTCTGAGATTTTGGCCGCGAATGCAGCAGATTGTGAAGCCGCCGAGGTAGCAAAAATTGCCAAACCCCTGATAGCGCGGCTAAAGTTGGATGAAACTAAGTTGAAGGCTGCGATCGCAGGTCTGCGAGATGTGGGCCGTTTGCCAGAGCCGATCGGCGTCGTAGATATTCACCGCCAACTTGATGATGGATTAATTCTCAAGCGAATTAGCTGTCCGCTGGGGGTTTTGGGGGTCATTTTTGAAGCGCGTCCCGATGCAGTAATGCAAATTACCAGTTTAGCCATCAAATCCGGTAACGGTGTCATCCTCAAAGGCGGACAAGAAGCCGTTCGCACTTGTCAAGCTTTAGTAAGGGCAATTCATCTTGGGTTGGGATACACGGATGTTTCCCCAGCAGTTGTCCAATTGCTAACTACTAGAGAAGAAACTTTGGCAATGTTGAAGTTGGATGAATACATCGATTTAATTATTCCCAGGGGTTCCAATTCTTTTGTCAGATTTGTGCAGGAAAATACTCGTATTCCCGTACTTGGTCATGCCGAAGGAATTTGTCATCTTTATATAGATGAAGCAGCGGATATCGTGAAGGCAGTAAATATTACAGTTGATGCTAAAACTCAGTATCCAGCTGCCTGCAACGCGATCGAAACTTTGCTAGTTCACAAGTCGATCGCTCCAGATTTTCTGCCTTTGGTTGCGGCTGCCTTACAAACTCGTCACGTAGAATTACGAGGCGATGAATCAACCCGCAAAATTTTAAATATATCGCTTGCAAATGAAGCAGATTGGGCAACCGAATACACCGATTTGATTCTCTCGATCAAAATGGTCGATTCCTTAGAAGATGCGATCGCCCACATCAACAACTACGGTTCCCGGCATACAGAAGCCATTATCACCGAAGATCCCGCCGCCGCCGCTACTTTCCTCGCCCAAGTTGATGCCGCAGGAGTATACCACAACTGTTCTACTCGTTTTGCCGATGGCTTTCGTTACGGCTTTGGCGCAGAAGTAGGAATCAGCACCCAAAAAATGCCCCCTCGCGGTCCCGTTGGTTTAGAAGGACTGGTAACTTACAAGTATCAAATTATCGGCAACGGTCACATTGCCGCCACTTACACTGGTAAAAATGCCAAATCCTTTACTCATCAAGACTTGTAATTGGTCATTGGTCATTGGTCATTGGTCATTAGTCATTAGTCATTAGTCATTAGTCAGTTGTCAGTTGTCAGTGGTCAGTGGTCATTCTCCCCCACTCTCCCCCTCTTTCCCTAGCCCTTAGTCATTCTCCCCCTCTCCCCCTCTCCCCCTCCCCCCTCTTTCCCTAGCCCCTAGCCCCTAGCCCCTAGCCCCTAGCCCCTAATTATGGATTGCATTCACGTTACTGAAATTCGCTGCTACGGTTACATCGGCTACTTGCCAGAAGAACAGGTGTTGGGACAGTGGTTTGAGGTAGATGTCAGCTTATGGTTGGATTTGTCCGTAGCGGGTAAAAGCGACGCCATAGAAGACACGCTAGATTACCGCACCACAATTGACACAGTAAAGCAGTTGGTGAAATCATCTAAGTTTGCCTTGGTGGAAACATTGGCTTGTGCGATCGCATCCAGCATCCTGGAAGCAGAGAAAGTAACCCAAGTCCGAGTTAGGGTGACAAAGCCCTCAGCCCCTATTCCCGACTTTGGCGGTAAGATCTGCATCGACATCACCAGATCGAAACAGCAATAATTCTATGAAAAGGTAAAAACAATGGCATTTCGCATATTAAGCTTAGACGGCGGCGGTATTCGGGGCGTCATGGAAGCAGTTATCCTCGCAGAAGTCGAAAACCTGATCGATCGGCCCTTAAATCAATACTTTCACCTAATTGCAGGCACATCCACCGGATCGATTTTGGCAGCTGCGATCGCCACAGGACGAAAAAGCGAGGAAATTCTCCAACTCTACAAGCGAAAAGGCAAAAGCATCTTCCCCTACACCAGTCGCTGGTCACCCCAGCGGTTACCATTGATATTGCAATATGGCCCGTCTGCCCCTAAATTTTCCGACCAAGGACTAATTAACGCTCTCAAAGAACAGTTTGGCAGCACAAAAATATCCGATATCGACACATCGCCACGACTGTTAATTACTGCTTACGACACAATCGATCGCCAAACTATCATTTTTAAGAGCTGGCAAAAATACAAACCTTGGGCAGATTCACCCCTGTGGGAAGTGTGCGTATCTTCCTCATCTGCCCCAACTTATTTCCCCGCACATCTGCTGAAAACCCAAGACAAAGATTATTCCCTTATTGACGGCGGCGTCGGTGCCAATAACCCCGCAGCTTGTGCCCTTGCAGAAGCACTCCGACTAGATAATCCCATTCAAGAAATATCACTCCTCTCAATTGGGACAGGAAATTCAAATAACCCAATTACCTTTGAAAAAGTGCGCGGCTGGGGAGTAGGGCAATGGATATGGGAAGGACGCTTGATTCAAGTATTGTTTGATGCTTCTGCTGACGTTAACGATTACATCACTCGGCAGGTAATGAGTTCCCCAGAACTTGAAGATCGATCTTCACCTCGTTATCTGCGCTTACAACCAATCATCAACAAAGATATGATGGACGATGCCACAGATGATAATATCAATAGGCTCATCGCTCTGGCACATAATTACATCAAAGAAAATCAAGAAATTCTGGTTAACTTTGTCCAAAATACCGGAGATTAAGATGTTAAATTGCATTAACGGGACAGAAAGCACATCCGATCGCAGAACCATTCCGCGTCCTGGCAGTTCCTCAACTATCCTCTCGATCTCATCACCCTAATTTTTGAATATGTCTAAAATTATATTAATCACAGGCGCAACATCCGGAATCGGCAAAGAAACGGCCAAAGCTTTAGCTAGAACCGATAGCACTGTAGTTATAGTTGGTCGCCACGAGCAAAAAACTCAAAATGCGACCCATGAAATCAAAGAATTCAGCGGGAATAGCAATATTGACTATTTTATAACTGATTTGTCCTTAATGAGCGAAGTCATAAAATTAGCTCATCAATTTAAAGAAAGGTATTCCAGATTGGATATTTTGATAAACAACGCCGGTGTTTTCTTGCCTGAAAAAATTATGACTCAGGAAAACCTGGAAACTACTTTTGCTACTAATTATTTATCTCCTTTTCTGTTAACTAATCTCTTAAGTGAACATCTAAAATTATCGCCTCAAGGTAGAATCATAAACGTTTCTTCAGGTGCTTATGAAGATGCAAATTTTGATTTTGAAAATATCCAAGCTGAAAAAAGCTATGATGGGGGCATGGCATATGCAAACAGCAAGCTGGAAATTATATTATTTACTCTTAAAATGGCAAAGATTTTACAAAGCACTTCTGTTACTGTAAACTCCTTTAATCCAGGCAGAGTAGCTACTGATTTAAATAGATTGGTACAAACACAACCAAATCCTAATGACAAAACTCCAGAAGAAGGTGCCCAAACGGCAATTTATCTAGCAATTAGTCCAGACGTAAGAAATATTAACGGTAATTATTTTTATCTTAACAAACCGATATTGTTGTCAGAAAAAGCCTTGAATGTGGAGTGGCAAGATAAACTCTGGCAAATAAGTAACAGTTTAATTGACAGATTTATATGATATTTTTAAGAAATGGGTCAGTATTTAAAAGCACTGGATATGTATGAGCAAGAACTCTCGCTGGACTCTTACCATGCAATACCGTCTAACATTTATCAACCTTTTTACCGCGACTTTAATCTTGTGCGTCGCTGCTAATTTGGTGCCAAATTCCTACTACCGACTTTTTAATTCAGCAAAAGCGCAAATAGCACCGCTAACACCCAATCTAGAAGCAGATCGGTTGTTAGAAATGGGTGTGGTGCAAGCGCAGAATGGAGAATTGGATGATGCTGCGGATATGTTTCAGCGAGTATTAGCTCTTAGTAAATATATTGGCGATCGCGAACGTCAAGAGATATCCCTGAGTAACCTTGCTGTTGTTTATCGCCAATTAGGTCAGTCCCCGAAAGCGACAGAATTCTATCAACAAGCATTTGCAGTTTTACGTAATCCAGATATCTTAATTAAACTCGCCAAAGTTTACCAACAATCGAACAACAGGTTAAAAGCTCTGGAATCTTATCAAAAAGCTCTCGCCATTTACAAACAAATCGGCAATAGCGATCGCGAAACAGATATCCTTACTACCATTGGCGATCTCGATCTAGAATTAGGCTTGAGTTCCCAGGCATTATACGCATACGAACAAGCATTAGAAATTTACAGAAGACAGCAAAACTGCCGCAGTGAAGATAAAATATTAAAGAGAATGGGTCAACTTTACGAAAGGATAGGTCAAAATAATCTAGCACAGCAAATGGATCGGCTAGTAGTTCGGCAACAAGGCGATCGCAATCGCCGCTGCATCGATCGAATAGTCCGATTTCCCGTAACCGCAAGTCCGACTATGCTTCGCGACAATGACAGCCCTTCATTCTAATTAGCTTTATTATTTAGCCCGCGAAGGCGGGCTTTGTTTGTGTAGCCGCGACTTCAGTCGTCAAGCTTCTTTTAGCTGACCATTACTGAATTACTACCTGTCTTGGAATTTATTCACAAAGAAAATGTAATTCACTGATTGATTTTGGTGTTTCCAAACAATTAAGCGCTACTATTCTGACTCGAATGGGTACTGTTGTTGGTACTCCTGGTTATGCAGCACCAGAACAAATGCACGGTCATGTTTTCCCAGCTAGTGACCTCTATAGTCTGGCGGTAACTTGCATTCGACTGTTAACTGGATGCTTGCTGGAAGAGAGAAATGGTGATTGGAACGATAAACTTTTCGATCCGATGCAAATGCAATGGGTATGGCGTCGGCAAAATGTTTCTGTCAGTAATGAATTGGGAAAAGTATTGGATAAAATGCTATTGTTTCCCATAGGAGAACGCTATCAATCTGCTTCTGAAGTTCTGAAAGCGCTCAATCCTCCGCCAGTTCCACCTCCTAAAATAGCAGTTCCTCAACCTACTCAGCCAAAAATTCAAGTTCCACTTTCTCAAATCTCATTTCCCCAATCTCCTCAGATTAAATTTCTATCCCAATCTTTTACTGAAAACTTAGGGAATGGTGTCAAACTCGATATGGTTTACATTCCTGCTGGGACATTTACAATGGGTGCGCCGTCAACTGAAAAAGATAGTGGCGATTATGAAAGACCCCAACATCGGGTTACAATCAAAGCATTCCTAATGGGGAAATACCCAGTTACTCAAGCGCAGTGGAAAGCTGTTGCGAATCTCCCCAAAGTTAATCTCGATCTTAACTCAGATCCATCTAGATTTAAAGGTGCAAATCGACCAGTAGAGCAAGTTTCGTGGTATGATGCAGTAGAATTCTGCGATCGCCTTTCCCGACATACTGGCAAAACCTACCGCCTACCCAGCGAAGCCGAATGGGAATACGCTTGTCGCGCTGGAACAACAACGCCTTTTTACTTTGGCGAAACAATTACTCCCGAATTAGCTAATTACAACGGTAATTATACTTACGGTTTGGGCGCTAAAGGAAAATATCGTCAGGAAACCACCCCAGTAGGTAGTTTTCCTTCCAACGCTTTTGGACTTTACGATCTTCACGGTAACGTATACGAATGGTGTGCTGACCATTGGCACTCGAATTATCAATCAGCGCCTAACGATGCAACTATATGGCTAACTAGCGATGAAAGATCTAACCGGCTGCTGCGCGGTGGTTCGTGGTACTCCTACCCCAGGTATTGCCGTTCCGCTTCTCGCAGCTACTACGTCGTTGCGGGCGACGGGGCCGACGTCATCGGTTTTCGTGTGGTTTGTCTTGCTGCGTGGACTTTGTAGCCCTTTATACTCTTACCCTTTTACCCTTTTCCCTCTTTTCTTTACCCTCTCTTTTATTTAGCCCTTCGCCGTAGGCGCTCAATTTTTTTTTCAAAATGAGCGAATTACCAATTATCCAAAAACCTACGATTTGATTAAATGGTACGTGCCAATTTTGAACCGCCTGCCCCGCAACCATAAATTTATGTTATGGGACAGAATCATTACGGGACTCTTCGATCTGCTGGATGGGTTTATTATAGCAAACTATCCCTCAGAAAAGCAAGAGTATTATATAGACTTTGTTTGTTAAAATTTTGGTATTACCCACCCTAAAACTACAGCAAATGTACGAAATTACCTTATCTTTACCAGAAGAAACGGCGTTAGCGCTGAAACTAACTCCCGAACAATTGGGCGATGAAGTCTGTTTAGCAGCAGCAATCAAACTATATGAATTAGGTAAACTTTCCGCTGGTGCTGCGGCTAATCTTGCTGGTGTACCGCAAGTTGTATTTTTAACCAAGCTAGCTGATTACGGAGTTGACACATTTCGACTCACAGAAGAGGAATTGAAGGAGGATTTTGCGCGTGCCTAATGTCATTTCTGACACTTCGCCAATCCAATATCTTTACCAATTAAATTTGTTAGATTTGTTGCCAACTTTGTATGGTCAAATCATCATTCCCCAAGCTGTTGAGTCAGAAATTGCGACAGGAAAATTATTGGGTATATCTCTGCCAAATATAGCCTCTTTGCCTTGGATAACTATTCGCCAACCTTTGTCTGGGGCAATTTTATCCATCGTAACGGAACTGGGAATGGGTGAACGAGAGGCATTAGCACTAACAGTAGAAATACCAGATTCTTTAGTTATTTTAGACGATGCTTTAGGCAGAAGATATGCACGCTTGATTGGTGTGCAATTTACAGGTACTTTGGGGCTGTTGTTGAAAGGAAAGCAAGTAGGATATATGACAACTATTGCGCCTATTCTCGATCAACTGGATGCACTTCGCTTTCGCCTTGACCCTTCTACCCGCGCGGCAGTCCTCAAATTGGCTGGCGAATTACCTGTATAATTTAACATGGCGATCGCATTACAAGTTGGTTTCAGTGTGACAGTATTTATTAAACTCTCAATTCCATGAGTTACGACAACGCTTGTAAGTATTTAGCAGAACGTTTCCCCGCTGATTTCACGCGGTGGCTTTTAGGAATAGAAGCGACTAGAATTAGGGTATTGAAAACGGAACTAGATGTAGAACCAATTCGTGCAGATTCGGTTAGTTTTTTGAGACTTGCCGATCGAATTTTGCATTTAGAATTTGAAACCGATGCTTATTCTAAACCTCCTATTCCTTTCCGAATGCTGGATTATTCAGTCAGGTTAAAACGGAAATATCGTCGGGATGTAGAACAGTTTACGATCTTTTTGCAGGAAACCTCAAATGAAATAGTTTTTACCACAGAGTATCAGGATAGAACTACAACTCACCGCTATAACGTGATTCGTTTGTGGGAACAAGACCCTGCTATCTTTTTGGATAATCCTGGTTTGTTACCTTTGGCGGTATTGGCGAGGAGTGATTTCCCAGAAACTTTGTTAGAACAAGTTGCCGAAAGGGTTGATAGAATAGAAGATACGGAACAACAGCGAGGAATTGCTGCTTGTACTGGCATTTTAGCGGGGTTACGCTTTGAGAAAGACTTAATTCGTTCAATTTTGAGGGCTGATATTATGCGAAATTCTGTTATTTACCAAGAAATTCTCCAAGAAGGAAGACAGGAAGGAAGACAGGAAGGAAGACAGGAAGGAAAAAAAGAGGAAGCAATTTTATTTATTACACGCCAATTAACGCGGCGATTTGATGAAATTGATTCTGCACTTCAAGAACGAATTGGCAGTTTATCTATCGAACAATTAGAAGATTTGGGAGTGGAACTATTAGATTTTTCGGAAGTTGCAGATTTAGAGGCGTGGTTGGGATATCCGCGATCGTAAATATTGATTGAAAATGTAAAATCTCATTTGTAAACCAAGTTTTGTACCTACTTTCGTCACCCGCCAGGGATTCAAAGATGCTGTTGGCAAAGTCGGTGGTGTCGCCCACACCCGCCCTGCACTCAAGTGCAGGGCTAATAGCGAAAGTCCATTAAAATGGACTAAAAGATTAGTATTCAGTCCACTTGTAGGGGCGGGTTTAGCAAACATCCTTTGTTTCCTACAGATCGCCTCAGAACAAAACCCGCCCCTACTTAAGCTATTAGCTAGCGATTTGAATCGCTGGCGGGCCCCAAGCGAAGTCAGTAGCTTTGTGTAGAATTAAAATCTCATCAATTTACCAACAACATCTTCAAATCCCTGGCTAGTTCAACAATTGTCTCCTAATTGCTGTTCGCAAGCGCCGATACTTACCCAGGTGCTAGAACCATCTTCCCAGTGTTCTTTCTTCCAAATGGGGGCGTTGTGTTTGAGAGTATCGATCGCATATTGACAAGCTGCAAACGCTTCCCCTCGATGGGGACTACCAACCGCTACCAACACGCTGATTTCACCGATTCCCAAGCGTCCGATCCGATGGTGAATCGTTACCCGATTTACATCTTGCCACGTTTTGCGAAGATCGGCGGCAATTTGACGGAATACCTGAACCGCCATCGGCTCATAAGCTTGATATTCTAAGGCTACGACAGGCTTCCCATCGGTTTGGTTGCGAACCATCCCACTCATCAATACTACAGCACCGTTAGCGCGATCGTCTGCTAGTGCGTAGACTTCTTCGAGGGATAAGGGGGCAAAGGTAATGGCAAAATTATCTTCTGAGTGGCTGAGATTAGTCGCGGTTAAAGAAATAGTAGTTGTATTGTTCATAGAATTTCAATACAGATGTAGGGGTAATATCGTGTTAGTTTGCATCAAGTTATCTGTTTTTATCGTTGGTTAAATTTTTACCGCAGATGAAGACAGATGAACGCAGATGAACGCAGATAAGAGAAGAACGGGGATTTTTAGATAACCGACGTAACCGGACATGACCCTATATCTAGTTAGTAGTGTTGGAGAAATCTTTCAAATTTGAAATCTGAAATCTGAAATTTGAAATTAATTCCCACTTCCCTACAATCACGCCTTTCCGCCGCCTATCAAGTAAAGCAGCGCCATGCGAACAGCAACGCCGCTGGTAACTTGTTGGGAAATCAGACTAAACTGGGGGTCATCCATCAGATCGGAGCTAATTTCCACGCCGCGATTGACGGGACCCGGATGCAGTACTTTGACATCGGGTTTGCAGAGTTGAATGCGATCGCGCGTAATCCCAAACAACTGATGATATTCTCGTAAACTGGGCAACAAATGCTGACTCATCCTTTCCTTTTGCAGCCGCAACGTCATCACAAAATCGGCATCTTGTAAAGCCGGTTCCAAATCCCAATGCAAAAATAATTTTCCAGGTCTATGTTTACCATAATCGGCAAACAACAGAGGTAATAAAGTCGGCGGCCCAGCCAAATGGACTTCGGCTCCACTTCCCATTAAACTCCAGATATTAGAACGTGCGACCCGCGAATGTAGAATATCTCCGACGATCGCAATTTTTTTGTCCTTCAGCAATTCTAATCTAGGTCGGTCTGGGTCTAACGCAGAAGAAATGGTAAACAAATCCAGTAATGCTTGTGAAGGATGTTCGTGTTGACCATCACCAGCATTAAGCACACTCACCTGAGATTGTAGCCGATCCATCTCGTTTGCGATCGCTTGCGGCACACCCGCTTCCTTATGGCGAATCACCATAATATTCGTTCCCATCGCCAGATAAGTTATCGCCGTATCCAGGATAGTCTCCCCTTTCGTCAGAGAAGAAGTTGCCTGTGCAAAGCTAAGCGTATCCGCTGAGAGTCGCTTCGCCGCCAATTCAAAGCTATTGCGAGTCCGCGTAGAAGGCTCAAAAAATAAATTTGCCACCACCTGTCCTTGCAGCGTCGGTACTTTCTTCACCCGCCGCGACAGCACTTCCCGAAAACTAGCCGCAGTTTGTAGAACGGTATCATACTCAGATGGAACAAAATCAGCTAGGGAAATAACGTGGCGGCGCGTCCAAGTCGTAGTAGCCATGAGGGTAATTTAGCCAAATTACGTTGAAAATGTCTTCAAAGCGAATGAAATCATGGTTAGAAAAGTCAAGAATCCCACTGCATCCAGCAATGTAGTCAGCAAAGGCCCACTAATCAAAGCCGGATCGAGATTCACCCGCTTTAGTCCCATTGGCAACAACGTTCCCAAGGAAGCTGCTATCAACACATTAATAGACATCACCGAAGCGGCAATTAACGCCACCCATCGTTCGTTTGGGGGAGACCAAATCAGAGATAGAATGCCCAGAGAAAGGCCCAGCCCCAAGGCTGTACCCAATCCAGCCAGAACTTCTTTGCGGAGAATTTGCAGGGTATCTTGGGGTGTTACCTCACCCACGCCGAGTCCCCGCACTGTCACCGATAAAGCCTGAATAGCCACATTGCCGCTGGCATTGGACAAAATCGGCATAATGACTGCCAGAACGGGTACTAAGGAAATCACTTTCTGAAAAGGAGCGATCGCACTAGCAGCACCAATATATAAACCAATGTTACCCAGCAGCCACGGCAAGCGCTTGCGAAGTGTCACCAACGGAGGAGATAGTGCTGCTTCGTCACCGCCGCTGACCCCAGCCAACTTCTGGATATCCTCAGTAGCTTCTTCTTCTAAAATGTCTATAACATCATCGATAGTGATGATTCCCACCAGACGATCTTCGCGATCGACTACTGGCACTGCGATTAAATCATAGCGTTTCATCTGTCGCGCCACCTCTTCCTGCACCATGTCGGTGCGTACTTTAACGACGCGATGGCTAGCAATATCCCCTACCAAGACATCGGGAAACGTAAATAACAGTTGCCGCAAAGAAACCACCTTAAGCAGTTTGCGGTTGTCATCGGTGACGTAAGCATAGTAAATTGTTTCTTTATCTTCATCGCTCAACCGGATTTTGTTTAAAGCTTCTCCAACAGTCAATCCCTCCCGCAGTCGCACATATTCCGTCGTCATCACCCGACCCGCAGTGCCTTCTGGGTAGCCCAAAATCCTTGCCGTTGCCTGCCTTTCTTCGGAACTGAGCTGCTGTACGAGTCGCTTTACCACTCCAGCAGGCAATTCGTCAAACAATTCGGCCCGATCGTCGGGACGCATGGCATCTACAATTTGGCATACATGAGCGTTGTGCAGAGAATTAATCAATTCTTCCTGCACTTCAGGCGGTAGATACTCAAAGACATCAATAGCCTGATCTTTTTTGAGCAGGCGAAATGCTAGAGCACGACGTTCTACTGGCAAATCAGCAATGTAATCTCCCACATCTACAGCCGGGATGCGATTGAGTTCAGACTTTAGTTGATTTAAGTCAGCAATATCCGATAGTGCAACACGTCCTTCCTGAGTGAGCATAAAACCTCCCAATCTCCCACGCGCCGGGAGACAGGGCTTCACCAGGCGCTTAGGAGCTTACTACTGTGACTGGATGGACTTCGGTCCATGAAAGCATTTAATTGAATTCAACACTCGTATCTGCTATAACCTAGCGATACCAGTAAGTCTATGCTACTCCCAGAAGATTAATTGCACAATCCCTTTAAAGAGGGGCTAGGGACTAGGGACTAGGGGCTAGGGGAAGAAGGGAAGAAGAAGGCAGGTTACTCCCCACTCTCCCCCACTCTCCCACTCCCCCACTCTCCCCCTCTTCCCTAGCCCCTAGTCCCTAGTCCCTAGCCCCTTCTGACCCAAGCCCCTAGTTGTTCTTCGGTAGAAGATTTGTTAAAATCTCACCCACTGCCATCATCCAATACAGAGGTTTAATACCGATGGACATCAAATTAGTTCTAATAGGATTGACATTTGTATTTATCCTGTCCAGCCTGTTCTTTGGCACCAAAAATGGATTTTACGATTCGGACAACTACCACGGTAACGGTTCAGCGCACTAAAAAAGTCCACAGCCTCAGCCCAGAGGCTATACAAACTCTCGCCTGCCTACACAGGCCAAAAGAAATTTTTGGATTTTAGACCACTGGCGCGGTCTAAGTTCGTGTAGCCGCGCCTTTAGGCGTTAGGCTGTTACTCTGGGTGTGGTCATAAGTAGTTGGTTGAGAACGGGAAAAGGAGAAAGGAAAAAGGGAAAATACATTCTTTTTCCCCCTTACCCCCGATCCCTTCCCCAATCTCCACACCAACGGATTTTGACCGCAGCCTGTAACTCTTCCAGAGGGAGCATCGTGATCGAGCTGGAATGCTTACCCTATAGCGTGAATCATGCCGACGAAGGGGTCTGTCTGCTAGTGCGGATGGGGCCATATCGCATCATGTTCGACTGTGGGATGGAGAACATAACGCCCTTACAGGCAGATTTGAAGCAAGGACTGCCAGCTGACGTAGTGCTATGCAGTCACGCTCACCCCGATCATGCTAGGGGCTTTCTAGCGCTGCATCAAGCTTTCCCTCAGTTGCCAATTTACGCCAGCGAAGCAACAACTCAATTGTTGCCGCTGAATTGGCCGAGTTTAGACCCCAAGCAAATACCTCAATTTTGTCAAGCTTTGCCGTGGCGATCGCCTGTGGAGTTTCAGGACGGCCTCTGTGCCGAATTGTTTCCTGCCGGTCACCTACCGGGGGCTGCCGCCATCCGGCTGACCTACACCACTCCTCGCCGTACCTACACCCTCGTTTATACAGGTGACTTTTTCCTGTCCAACTCCCGTCTGGTGGAAGGGTTGCCTTTAGATGCTTTGCGCGGAGTAGAACCTGATGTACTGATTGTCGAGGGCACCTATGGCACGGCTCGTCATCCCCATCGGCGACAGCAGGAAAACCAGCTGGCAGAACGCATCAGCAGAGCGATCGCAAACGGTCAATCTGTACTCCTACCAGTGCCAACTTTGGGCCTCGGTCAGGAAATCCTCATGCTCCTACGCAGTCACCACCTATTCACAGGTCGCGACGTGGATATCTGGGTCGATGGCTCAATTGCCGCAGGTTGCGATGCCTATCTTAACCTCCTGCCTCACCTACCCGGCTCGGTACAGAATTTTTCCCGCCATCAACCCCTCTTTTGGGATGAACGAGTCCGTCCCCGCGTGCGTCGGCTACAACCGGAACAGCGTCAAATCGTCAGCAAGTCTCCCTGTATTGTTTTTACCGATGAAACAGCCGATCTGAGCTATTTTTGCCATGCAGATAGCGGTTCTTGGCTAATATTGCTCCCTCACCGACCGGGACGCCCAATCGGTCAGGAGTTCCAAGTCCTGATTTCTGACTCTGGCACAAACCCCGAACCATCCAAATCTCAAGGCAAACAGCAACTTACAGCACCTATTAGCGTCGAAAGCTATTTGTTAGCCCAGCATTGCGATGGCCCCGGCACTACCCAGCTGATCCATAACCTGCGTCCCCAGCACGTGGTGTTTATGCACGGCTCTCCCACCTACTTAGCAGACTTGACAAGTTTGGATGAGCTGCACAACCGCTATCATTTGCATTCCCCAGCTGCGGGAACGCTTGTCGAACTGCCAATTGGCGAGACATTTCTGCAACCTGCCGCACCGGAAACCAACTACGAAGGCGAACTAACGGAGTTGGGGACGGTGGTGACAATTACTCTCCCCGATGCCATTACCGTCGATCCGCGCTGGCAAAATTTTGCCGACACTGGTTTAATAGAGGCCCGCTGGCAAGGTGAGGAACTGGTATTGCGGGGGTTAACGCAACGGGAGTTGCTGACTCAAGGAAGCGATCGCATCCCCGCCGACTTAGCCTGCTGCGGCAGGTGCCTCCACCAGCGCGGACAGCGCTGTTGGAATCAGGCATCGCCCCTGTTTGGCTTCAAGGTAACACCCGATGGTTACTGTCCTGTTTTTGAACCCTCTGCTACTCAACCCCGATCCTTGAGGGAAGATGAACAAAATAATTGACCTTTGAAATTATTGGTTTGGTCGCCAGCCTAATTCATCCATAGAGTCAATCCAAAATCCTCTCATCAATTGACAGACAAAATTTTTGCCCAGCGCTGGGGATATAACGCTGGGCAAAAATGGAATTCACCAAACTCAAGCGCACCCACCAACAGCACTAATCTGAATTGGCGTCAGGGTAATGGTTGCGAATTTGTTCTGCTTCGGGACAATCGTCCGAAACTAAAGGTTCTACATTACCTTTTGGCACAGAAGCTAACTTCTGACTAACCGCACCAATGCTTTCCAGCCGCACCATCTCTTCCCAAGAAGAAATTTCATCTTCTTCATCTGTTTCATAACGCAACGTTACTAAATCCCCTTCAATGTCGATGATGCGAGCGCGTTCGAGCCAACGTTGCTGGTCCCGCAAGAAAACACAGACTTCACGACCATCGCAACAGAGTTGATAGATCTTGCGGTGTAGCATATATTGTTTCTCCTGAACAGGGAACTCTTGAACGCACCCCAACTAAATCAAAGATTATAGTTGAGGATTCTTTCGCTTAGAAATACTAAATCTCTCAATGTTACCAGAAATACTGGCTTTCTTTGTTTGTCTATAGAACTTTTGCTCTTTGAGCAATTCAGTCAAAAGTAATTGTTTGACTTTTTATTTCTAAGACAAAGCATTTTTGGTTTACTTGGTCTATGTCTCCAGCTTTTACCAGCTTTTACACTACCGAGTTTACCAATGAATGAATTGATTGTTTGCCATTAAGAGCAGTTTACAACGAATCCAGAAAGATCGAAAAAGCGATAATTAACCTAAGTTGCTAGTTATATCGTTGAGGCTGGTAGGGGCGTTCGCTACAACGTGCCGAGTTCATTAGGATTTTTGGAGATGCAACGGCCAAGCATCGCAATTTATTGGCAAAAATGCTTCGCCCCTGTAGTAGGTGAAAAGGGTATGGTATAAGCTAGGTAACCCAGTCCACTTAACATCTAAGCTTTTCCCAAAAATGCTGTATCGTGTTTCTGCTCCAGCACGGAAGCTGGCAAAACTAAAAAAGAAAAAAACAATCATCAGAAGTCAGAAGAAGGTTTTGTTTAGTATATAAGAATTTGGCTTCTAATTCTGGTTTCTGGATATTCGCTCCTGGATTCTTAACTTTTTACTTTTTGCTTCCCAAAGGGAAAAGCTTTTCCCTTTGGCTTAGTCTGCTATCAGTACAGGGTAGGGTTTATACCTACGAGGATCGCGCTCAAATTCGTTACCCTGGATTCACGCTCACTCAGAAGGAGTGAAATTCCTATCAAGCAGCGTCAAGCAGCCTATTGCCGGAATCCAGCTTGGAACTTGTCTGCGCGTATCCTAACACAAAAGAGACGCTTTCATCTTAATTTTCAGCTTCCAGTAAGATAAAAGCTAAAAATTTCGCTTTTTTAATTTTGCGCCATACCTTCTCAAACTAATGAGTATTCCTATATAGATTTTATAATATTCAGGCCAAATCGGCGAACTGGCAGACTCTATTTTCTGTCTAAATTTGCACTTTACTCAAGCGGCTGCGCCAAAAACTTGAGAGTCACAAAATATTATAACGGCAAAGTCCCTATTTGAGGGTTTCGCCGTTAGTCACCACCACAAACTAGGCCAAGCTTATGCCAGTGGGCGTGTATTTAGGAATACAAAAAATTCTCTTAGCAAGGTACGGCAGTCGGTTGCATGGATCTTAAATAAACTTGGCCGTACTCCACTAGGCTTCGTGTCACATCTCCGCGTGCCTCTCTTTCAATCTGACCTGAGTGGAGGGCTTTGTATAGAGTGACAACGGCGTCTAAATCCGCTGACTGGTAGCCCTTATTAGCCAGTACCTGGCCAATCAGACCTTCAGAAGCAACACTTAAACACCCTGTTTGAAAAGCAGACTTTACCAGTGAGCGAATCATAACGTCTCAGCGAATCCTAGATGCGTTAATCGTTATTATCAGTATCAAACATCTCTGTGATTAAGTAAATGATGGAGATCCGCCGCAGCTTGTGATAAATTACCTCATTGTGCTGTGATTTAGGTCACTGAGGCTCAAAGTTGTTGATTTGGGCTACGGACAGTCTAGTCGTGCTGTGTATGGTTTGCGTAAGACTACAACAGAGACATTGGACTTATGTAATAGCTTATATGGATTAATGTAAAGAATGTGTAAAGAACACAGGGGTATATGTAGAAAAGTTCGTGAAGATTCGGAAAATGTGGCGTCCCTTGCAGGGCAATAGGTTCACCGAAGGCCAGAAGTTACAATCTATGCTGCGTGGGGTAGGCACTCGCTTCACCCATTGGTGGCCTTGACTACTCTTTTTGGAGACCGATCGCTTGTAAAGTAGTGGGATTACCATAATTGTTGAAGAGCAGGAACAGCACCAGTGTTGGCGATCGCACTTAAAGAGCAGCAATACAAAACCTACATTCTCTCGGACGAAACAGCCCAATCCGAGCTAGAAGTCGTTCCAGAGCGAGGCGGCATCATTACCAGATGGCGCGTTCAAGGTCAAGAAATTCTCTACCTAGACGCAGAGAGATTTGCCAATCCAAACTTGAGCGTCCGTGGCGGGATACCTATCTTGTTTCCCATTTGCGGCAACTTACCTGACAACACCTACACCTATCACAAACGGGTGCATTCAACACCAATGGACGATCTAGGGAACAAAGGGGACAAGGAAGAGTCTTCTTCCCAACCAACTACTTATGATGAAACCTATAACGAAAAACAATATACGCTCAAGCAACATGGCTTTGCTCGCGACCTTCCCTGGGAAGTCACCCAGCAAGTTACGCAAGACTTTGTAAGCCTTACCCTAGTTCTGGAAAGCAACGAACAAACGCGAGAAGTTTACCCCTTTGACTTTAAAGTAGCTTTTACTTACCAGCTAAAGGGCAATCGGCTCGAAATTCGCCAGCGCTATACCAATTGCTCCAATGAGCAGATGCCCTTTTCTACAGGTCTGCATCCTTATTTTTATACCACGGATAAGACTCAGTTGCAGTTTCGGATTCCCGCCAAGGAATACCAAAACCAACTTACCAAGACAGTACATCCCTTCACGGGTAGCTTTGATTTCGATACCGACGAAATCGATGTGGCATTCCGGGATATTAACAGTCCTTTCGCCAGCGTGACTGACTCGGGTCGCAACTTGCGGTTAAGCCTGAGTTACGATGAAGCCTTCTCTACACTGGTGTTCTGGACGGTTAAAGGTAAAGATTATTACTGCTTGGAACCTTGGACGGCTTCTCGTAACGCGCTAAATACGGGTGAGCATCTGATTCGCTTGGAACCAGATGCTACTTTTGAAACGGTAGTGGGGTTGATGGTTAATTTTCTCTTTTGAAGTCGGGGCGATCGCACTACCACACAGTTTAGCTGAGGGGAGCGAGCGTTTGCTATTCAGTTATAACTGTCGAGCGATCGCGAAAGGCAATCTAGACAACAGGGTATTTCCGATCTTTTTTTCAAAAAAACCCTTGACAAACTCTTTTTATCTGTGTTAACTTGATGAACGTTGTCTAAAAAACAATTTTTCTGGGTCGCTAACTCAATGGTAGAGTACTCGGCTTTTAACCGAATAGTTCCGGGTTCGAGTCCCGGGCGACCCATTTTTAATAAAATCCGTCCAAAAGCTCGATCGCTCAATCTATAGATATATTCCCTGATAGGTTGTAAACTATCTTAAGATTATTGTAAGAATTTCGCTCGTCTAAGACTAACGAGCTGACGACAAACCATTAGGAGGACAATTTATGGCGCTTGTACCCATGCGGCTGCTGTTGGATCACGCGGCTGAGAACGGATACGGTATTCCAGCTTATAACGTCAACAACATGGAGCAGATCCAAGCCATCATGCAGGCTGCTAATGAAACGAACAGCCCCGTGATTTTGCAAGCTTCTCGCGGTGCCCGCAAGTATGCTGGAGAAAATTTCCTGCGCCATTTGATTTTGGCCGCAGTGGAAACCTATCCTCACATCCCCATTGTCATGCACCAAGATCATGGCAATGAACCAGCCACGTGCTACTCTGCCATTCGCAACGGTTTCACCAGCGTGATGATGGACGGCTCCTTAGAAGCCGATGCCAAAACTCCAGCTAGCTTCGAGTACAACGTCAATGTCACTCGTGAAGTGGTGAAAGTTGCCCACTCCGTCGGCGCTAGCGTCGAAGGCGAACTGGGTTGCTTGGGTTCTTTGGAAACGGGCATGGGTGAAGCGGAAGACGGACACGGTGCTGAAGGTGTTCTCTCTCACGATCAACTATTGACCGATCCCGACGAAGCCGTAAACTTTGTGGAAGCAACTCAAGTAGATGCTTTGGCTGTGGCAATTGGCACTAGCCACGGTGCTTACAAGTTCACCCGCAAGCCGACTGGGGAAATCCTGGCCATCAGCCGCATTGAAGAAATTCACCGCCGCCTGCCAAATACCCACTTGGTAATGCACGGTTCTTCCTCTGTGCCAGAAGATTTATTGGCTATCATTAACCAGAACGGCGGTACTATCCCGGAAACCTACGGCGTGCCGGTTGAAGAAATCCAAAAGGGTATCAAGAGCGGTGTCCGTAAAGTGAATATTGATACCGACAACCGTTTGGCTATTACCGCAGCGGTGCGGGAAGCCTTGTTTAAAGATACGAAGGAATTCGACCCCCGTCACTTCCTGAAGCCTTCGATTAAGTATATGCAGAAGGTTTGTGCCGATCGCTATAACCAGTTTAGCACTGCTGGCAATGCTACCAAGATCAAGCAAATGTCTCTGGATGACTATGCTGCTAAGTATGCTAAGGGCGAGTTAAACGCTGTAGCTAAGAAGGCTGTGACTGTCTAAATAGCTGAGCCTCTGGTAATACTTTGTTAAATTTTGTGGGTAGCTTGAAAGCTACCCTTTTTTTGCTCACAAAAAAGTAAAGTACGTTAATAGATTTAGGTACGAGTCCACGCCAAATTGTTATAAATGTATCAGGGGTGAGTGCGATCGCATCTCTGTTAAGTTTTATCCCGTAGATTGAAAAATATTTCCAACTCGTCAACCGATTTTGGATTTACCCCGCCCACAAGGGGACTCGGCTGCTGAGGATTTTAGATGAGAGGATTTACGATTTGTTTCGTCCACTCCAAGACTCGGCATGAACCGAAAAATTTTAATCCAAAATCCAAAATCCAAAATACCCACTCAAACTCTCAACCATCCCTATATTGCGAAAACAACTGCCATGTTGACTCTTCTCGGCTACAAAATAACTCAAGAAATTCATGAAGGAATAAATACTCTTATTTATCGCGGGATTAGAGAGCGGGATGAGCAACCAGTCATCATCAAAATCCTTAAAGCCCAATATCCCACCCTAGAACACATTACCAGATTAAAACACGAATATAAAATCACCCAAAACTTAAGCCTAGAGGGTGTTGTCAAAGTTTATAACCTCGAAGACCATCAAAACCGTCTTGCTCTGATCTTAGAAGACTTTGGTGGTGAATCGCTAACCAAAATTTTATCAAGCCAAAAACCTAATCTAACGACATTTTTAAGAATCGCCATTCAAATTACTCAAGCTTTATCTTCACTCCATCAAAACCAGATTATTCACAAAGATATTAAACCTTCAAACATCATCATCAACCGTCAAACAGGCGATGTAAAACTCACCGACTTCAGCATCGCCAGCCGACTGGGTAAAGAAAATCCCCAAATTAATAATCTTAACCAAGTTGAAGGGACACTCGCCTATATGTCTCCCGAACAAACGGGGAGAATGAATCGCAGCCTCGACTATCGTACCGACTTTTATTCCCTTGGTGTCACCTTTTACGAAATGCTCGCAGGTCAATTACCTTTTCAAAGTAATGACACCCTGGAACTCGTTCACCTTCACATTGCCAAACAACCCACTCCGCCCCAGCAATTGAACCCAGAAATTCCCCAAGCTATATCTGAGATAGTGATGAAGCTGATGGCTAAAAATGCCGAAAACCGCTATCAAAGTGTTTTAGGAATTAAAGCAGATTTAGAAAAGTGTCTTTCCCAATTGCAAAGCGAAGGAAAAATTACTAACTTTATACCTGGACAATTAGATCGTTCTGGACAATTACTTATTCCCCAGAAATTATATGGGAGAGAAAACGAAGTAAGCCAGTTACTAGCTGCCTTTGAAAGAGTCAGCTTTGGCAATAGTGAAATGATGCTAGTGAGCGGTTACTCTGGCATCGGCAAATCTTCCCTTGTAAATGAAGTACATAAACCGATCCTGCGACAACGGGGATATTTTATTAGTGGAAAATTTGACCAATTTAAGCGCAATATTCCTTATGCTTCGTTAATTCAAGCTTTTCAGTCCTTGATGCGGCAGCTACTAACTGAAAATGCGGCAAAATTGCAAGGGTGGAAAGAGAAACTCTTGGCTGTCTTGGGTGCAAATGGTCAAGTTATTATTGACGTAATTCCCGAAGTTGAGATGATCGTTGGCAAACAACCAAAAGTGCCGCAAGTAGGGCTAACAGAATCCGAAAATCGTTTTAATAGAATATTTAAAGAATTTATCCATGTTTTCGCCAAAAAAGAACATCCTCTAGTCATATTTTTAGATGACCTCCAGTGGGCTGATTCCGCCTCGCTGAAATTAATGCAATTGCTGATTACTGACTCGGATAGCCAATATCTATTACTAATGGGAGCTTATAGGGATAACGAAGTCAGCCCCACCCATCTTTTGATGCAAACGTTGGACGAGATTAAAAAAATAGGAGCAACTGTCAATAACATCATTCTCCAAGCTTTAGATCTTACTCACATCAAACAACTGATTGCCGATACGCTGAGTGAGTCTCACAGTTCGAGAAATCGGGTTTCTGAATTGGCCAATCTGCTTTTTAATAAAACCCAGGGCAATCCCTTTTTCCTTACTCAGATGCTCCGCGCACTCTATCAAGAAGAACTGCTGAACTTTGATTTTATAGAAGGGCGGTGGTTATGGAATATCGAGCAGATCCAAGCGGTCGGCATCACTGATAAGAGTGTCGTCGAACTAATTGCAGATAGCATTCAAAAGCTGCAAGAAAATACTCAGGAAGTCTTAAAGTTAGCGGCTTGTATTGGCAACCAATTTACATTAGATGTTTTGGCAATTGTGCATGAAGAGTCGTTGTCAATAACAGCAGAGCAAATGTGGGCATTGCTGCAAGCGGGTTTGATTCTCCCCCTGACTAATGACTACAAAATACCATTAGTGTTTGCACAAGAGGAAATGGATGTTATTATTTTCAAGGATTTACGAATTTCCTATAAATTCTTACACGATCGAGTGCAGCAAGCGGCTTATTCACTGATTCCCGACGACCGGAAGAAAGAAACGCATCGGAAAATCGGTCAACTACTGTTGAAGAATACACCGCCAGCAATGCGGGAGGAAAATATCTTTGATATTGTGAACCAACTGAACATAGGGGTTGACTCTATCAGCGAACAGTTAGAAAGAGATGAGTTGGCTTTTTTGAATCTGATTGCTGGCAAAAAAGCGAAGGCATCGGCGGCGTATCAACCTGCGTTTAATTACTTGCAGACTAGCGTAAAGCTGCTAGGAGAAGATACCTGGCTTCGTCAGTATGACCTGACGCTGGAGGTCTATGTGGAAGCAGGAGAGGCGGCGTATCTCAGTATCGAGTTTGAGCAGATGGAGCAATTGATACAGATAGTACTAAAACAAGCGCGATCGCTACTGGACAAAGTGAAGGTATATGAAGTCACAATTCAAGCATATATAGCGCAAAACAAACCGCTTTCAGGGATAAGCACTGCGCTAGAAGTTCTAAATTTGTTGGGAATACAGTTTCCCCAAAAGCCTAGTACGTTGAATATTGTGCTTGGATTGCTGGAAACAAAATTAGCTTTGGCTTCCAAACGAATCGAAGACTTAATCAACCTGCCAGAAATGACCGAATTGAGCAAACTGGCAGCAATGCGTGTTTTATCGAAGGTATTTTCTGCGACTTATTTTGCTATTCCTGAACTGGTGCCTTTAGTAGTGTTTAAACAGGTCAATTTATCAGTAAAACATGGTAACACTTCTGTGTCTGCTTTTGCGTATGCCCTTTACGGACTAATTCTCTGTGGGCGAGTAGGGGACATTGATTCTGGTTATCGATTTGGGCAACTTGCTTTAAGTCTCCTGGAAAAATTAAATGCCAAAGAATACAAAGCAAAAACGATCATTATAGTTAATTGCTTCGTAAGACACTGGAAAGAGTCTGTCAGAGAAATATTGCCATCTTGTCTGGATAATTATCAAAATGGACTGGACACAGGAGATTTAGAATATGCTGCTCATTCTATAAATATACACTCTTACTATTCATATTTGAGTGGTAAGGAACTGACAGATGTTTGCAAGGTGATGGGTTTCGCCAGTGATGCGATCGATCGACTCAAGCAAGAAACAATCTTGCAGTGGAATATAATATATAGGCAGACAGTTCTAAACTTGTTGGGGCAGTCGGAAAATCCGTGCCAGCTGATCGGAGAGTCTTACAATGAAGAACTTAAACTGCCGCTGCATCAGCAAGCGAACGATAAAACTTCTGTTTTCTTTTTATACTTTAACAAAATGGTTCTGAATTATCTGTTTAAAGAGCATAATCAAGCTTTTGAAAATGCAAATCTAGCAGAACAGGATTTAGAGGCTGTAACGGGGACGCTAACTTTTCCTGTATTCTATTTCTACGACTCTCTGGTAAGGCTAGGGGTGTATGCTTTTTCTCCTAAATCCGCACAAAAGCGCATTCTTGTGAAAGTAACAGCTAACCAGAAAAAAATGAAGAACTGGGCGCATTATGCTCCCACGAATCATCTGCACAAATTTTATCTGGTAGAGGCAGAACTTTGTAGGGTTATGGGGCAAAATGTGAAAGCGGGGGAATATTTCGATCGGGCCATTAAAGGAGCCGCAGAAAATGGCTACATCCAAGAAGAAGCCTTAGCATACGAATTAGCTGGAGAATTTTATCAATCCCTTGGCAAAGACATAATCTCTCACGCATATTTAACTAAAGCTTATTACGCTTACATTCGCTGGGGAGCCACAGCCAAAGTTAAAAATTTAGAATCCAAACATCTCCATTTAGTTGCACAAACTCGCACCCCAAAAACTGTTAGTTTCGACATCACTCGCGTCACTACCACCACTAGCAGCAGCGGCTTCAACAGTTCCTTGGACTTAGCGACGTTTATCAAAGCTTCTCAAGCCATTACTAGCGAAATTATACTGGAAAGATTGTTGATTAAATTAATCAAAATCCTCTTAGAAAATGCTGCTGCCCAAAAAGGATTTGTGGTTTTATTTAAAGACAATCAACTTTTCATAGAAGCCTCAAAAACTGACACAGAAGACGAAGTTACCGTTCTCCAATCTATTCCCATAGAAACCAGTCAAGAATTACCAATATCCATAGTTAACTACGTCTTCAGAACTCAAGAAAATTTGGTCTTAAACGATGCCATTCAAGCTGAAACCTTCGCAACAGACCCCTACATCTTAAATCATCAACCCCAATCAATCCTGTGTTACCCTATTATCTATCAAACAAAGCTGCAAGGCATTATTTATCTAGAAAACAACCTAACTTCAGGAGCATTTACACCTGAGAGATTAGAAATACTAAAACTATTAACTTCCCAAGTGGCAATTGCTATAGAAAATGCCCGTTTTTATAGACGAGAGCAAGAAAAATCCCAACAACTTGCACAATCGTTGGAAAAACTGAAACAAACTCAAGCTCAACTCGTTCAAACAGAAAAAATATCGAGTTTAGGACAATTAGTAGCTGGAGTAGCCCATGAAGTTAATAACCCCGTTAACTTCCTCTCCGGCAACCTGCATCATGCCAATGAGTATGTCCAAGATTTACTGAAACACCTGCAACTTTATCAGCAACATTATCCCAATCCCCCAGTCGAAATTATAGAAAATTCCCAGGATATTGAATTGGAATTCTTGGCTGAAGATTTGCCCAAAATGATTTCTTCCATGCAACTGGGAACTGACCGCATCCGGGAGATTATGCAGTCTTTACGCAATTTCTCGCGGGTTGATGAAGCTGAGAAAAAGTTTGTTGATATTCATTCTGGGATTGATAGTACTCTGATGATTTTGCAGCATCGTTTGAAAGCAAAGCCACAACGTCCGGGGATTCAAGTGATTAAAAAATATGGGGAATTGCCTTTAGTGGAATGCTACCCCGGACAACTTAATCAGGTGTTTATGAATCTGCTGGCTAATGCTATTGATGCGTTGGAAGAATATAACAATGGGCGGACGTTTACTGAAATTGAGCGAAATCCCAATATCATCACCATCCTCACTCAAGTCATATCGTTTCCGGTTGTGTCTGAATCATTATGGCCGCAGAGGGGCAACCCCACCCCCTACCCCTCCCCGTCCCACGGGGAGGGGAGAAGGAGAGAGGGGCAGAGGGGAAAAACGAACAATTTTGACGCAGACGAATTTGATATCAAGTATCAGGAAAAAGAATGCAACCCCAAATCCAAAATCCTCTCTTGCGAAGGTGGGCATCGTGACGGGAACCGCCAAGACGCCCACTTCGCGCAAAATCCAAAATCGGTTGTGATTCGGATTGCCGACAACGGGCCGGGAATACCGGAGTCTGTCCAACAACGGCTATTCGATCCGTTTTTTACGACTAAACCAGTGGGGAAAGGAACTGGTTTAGGGTTATCTATTAGTTACCAAATTGTTACGGAGAAGCACAAAGGGAGGATCGACTGCATTTCAGCACCGGGACAAGGGGCGGAATTTGCGATCGAAATTCCGGTGAGGCAGCATTCTGAAAAAAGCGCTAATGGCTAATTGTCATTAGTCATTAGTCACTAGGAAAGGGAAGATTGAAGAATTGCAGATTTTAAATTTATTTTTAATTGACAATTTTAAGTCTGAAATCTTAAATCTGAAATTTTCCAATGACTAATGACCAATCACCGATTAAACAAAAACGCGATGTTGCAAGGAAGGCATTTGGCGGCGGACTTGGATGAGTCGATCGGGGTTAATTTCGGCGATCGCAACTCCCGGTCTGTCCCCCGCATCGGCTAAAATAACTCCCCAAGGGTCAACAATCATCGCGTGTCCGTGCGTGTGACGCATGGCATAGTGGTTACCAGTTTGAGCCGGTGCAATGACGTAACAGGTGTTTTCGATCGCTCTGGCTTGGATTAGCACTTGCCAATGATCCTTGCCAGTATAAGCGGTGAAAGCGGCTGGTACAAATAATACATCGGCTCCCATTTGGGACAGGTGGCGGTAAAGTTCCGGGAACCGGACATCATAGCACACCGATAGTCCCAAGTTACCCAATTCTTTAGTAGCAGCAACCGGCGGAATGCTCGTCCCAGCCATCACCGTGCTAGATTCTCGATAGGTGTTGCCGTCGGGTACGTTAACGTCAAATAAGTGGACTTTCTGATAGCGGGCTAGTTCTTCACCGCTGGGGTCGATCAGCAAGGCAGTGTTGTAGACTTTACCAGTGCTAACGGGAACTGGGAAACCGCCGCCCAAGAGGGTGACTTGGAAGCGTTGAGCCATTGTTTTGAGGAATTTTTCGCTCAACAGAGCGATCGCTTCTGCTTGGCCAATTTTATCCTTCTCTTCCCCCATAAAAGAGAAGTTTTCGGGCAAGCACACTAACTCGGCCCCCCGCCCTTTGGCAAGTTCTATCAGTTCTTCCGCCTGAAGCAGGTTTTTTTGCAAGTCAGGCACACTGGTCATTTGGATGGCGGCGGCGAGATAAGACTTCATCGGTAAAGCTTGAAATTTTGCAGGACAGCCTATTCAGAATATATCTTTCTCTGGGTAGCTGTGGCATATCAATTGAACCACTGCTCAAGGCAACAGATCGCCGATCGAATGTAAATAGGTAATTACACTATCTGTTTCGCTTGGTGAGGACGCGGCGAGCGGCTTAAATCGCACTGCTACATCAAATATATAATATTTCCGGATGTAATATTTCAATAGGCGTATGTTTTATAGCTTTTGTTTACAGATATCTATAGAAATATGAAGCGATTCACAAGGCTGCCTTTCTATCTGATTTTCTTACAGGGGATATTGTTCCCATCCATCTGTCAGGGAACGGGACTGGAATCTCTACAGAGGAGACCACCTTTGTCCTTGCACCCGCAACAGTTAGGAAATCCATCAGGTAAAGCAGCAACTTTAGATATTCCGCATCCCTCAAGTCAGTTAGTTGCCCAGCTAGAGGAAGACGCCGAACAACCAGAACTAAAATCATTTAATGAAATAATCAAAGATACGCAAAAATCAGCAGGGCTATTCACGCTTTACCGTCAGAAAGAAACTGGCAAAATCTATCTGGAAATTAAGCCAGAACAACTGAATAAAAATTACTTTGCCACAATCACAATGGAATCTGGTATTGGTGAAAATGGCATTTACAATGCTACCTCTCTAAAGGATTTTATTTTCTATTTTCGGCGAGTTAATAACAATTTACTGTTCACCGTTCGCAATGTTCGCTTTCGCACTCGTCCCGGAGATCCGCAACAAAATGCGGTTCGTCGGGCATTTTCTGATTCTGTTTTAGTTTCCGTTCCCATTAGAAGTATTCATCCTCAAAGTCAAACAATTTTAATCGATTTGGGTGATTTACTATTGCGGGATTTGCCAGATCTAAGCTCAATGTTAGCAGCATCTTTAAAGGCTCAATATTCAGTAGATCCGGCAAAATCTTATTTTGGCAATGCCAAAGTTTTTCCTCTCAACATGGAAATTGAATCAGTATATGGATTTTCTCTCATGAATGAGAATAGGAATTATACCTCTTTACCTACTCTACCCGATCGCAGAGCCTTAACCATTCGCACTCACTATAGTTTTTCCGAATTACCGGAAAATAATGGGTATAATCCCCGTTTAGCTGACGATCGGGTTGGCTATTTTCCCACAGTTTTTCAGGATTTTTCTAACTTGAATAGTAATTCCCGGTTTGTGCGTTATATTAATCGGTGGCATTTAGAAAAACAAGACCCTAACGCCGCTTTATCTCTGCCTAAAAAACCGATTGTTTTCTGGATCGAAAATACGGTGCCCTTAGAATATCGAGATGCGATTAAAGAAGGGGTGCTAATGTGGAATAAAGCTTTTGAAAAAGCGGGATTTAAAAATGCAATCGAAGTGAAGCAAATGCCCGATAATGCTACTTGGGACCCGGCAGATGTGCGCTACAATACGATCCGTTGGTTTGTTTCTACGGATAAAGCATTTGCAGAGGGGCCATCACGGGTAAATCCACTGACGGGAGAAATTTTAGATGCTGATATTCGTATAGATGCCAACATGATCCAATTAGTCAGGCAAAACGAGGAGATTTTCTTATTACGTAACTCAGCAAATACTGCCTACCAAGACAATTTATGTGGCTTATTTCCCGCACGAAAAGCAAAAATTGATAGGCATTCAATGCCGGTTTCCCATCGCTCTTTGTTAGCAAGTTTAGCAAAGAATAGCGATATTTGTTATAGCAGGGCAATGGCTAATCAATTCTCTCTTGGTGCGATGTCATTATCGTTGTTGCAGAATCAGAAACCTAACAGTAATGAGATGATAAAATACTTAGATCAATATGTGCGATCGCTCGTTGCCCACGAAGTAGGACATACGTTAGGATTAACACATAATTTTCGTGGTAGCATTTTCCTCAAACCAGAAGAATTAAACAATACCGACATCACCCGCACCAGAGGAATGGTCAGTTCGGTAATGGATTATGCACCAGTAAATTTAGCACCTGCTGGTACTAAACAGGGAGATTATTTTACTAGCATGGTTGGCCCTTATGATGAATGGGCAATTGAATATGGTTACAAACCGAATAGTGCGGGAGTTGCGCCTACAATGGCAAACAACCAAGCTGAAAAGCAATTTTTGCAACAAATTGCCGAAAAACAAGTTAATAGTCCAGAGTTATCTTATGCGCCAGATGAGGATAGTGCCGATCTCGATCCGACTGCTAATGAAGAAGATCTAAGTAGCGACCCTTTGCTTTACTCCCAATGGCAGTTAGATAATTCGCGTATAATGTGGGAAAACCTGAATAAGAGTTATTCAGTTAACAGTAATAATTTGGGTAATTTGACAATAATGTTCGATCGGGTTTTCTTCTACTATTTGCGAAATTTGCATATTATAAGTAAGTATGTTGGTGGGCAATCTTTTTATCGCGATCGCGTCAGTAGTGCAAATGGAAAACTACCACTGGAAGTAGTATCGGTGGGGCAGCAGCGATCAGCTTTGACAATGCTGCAAAAGTATTTGTTTGCGCCAGATGCTTTTAATTTCCCACCTGACTTATTGAATAAATTAGTATCTCCATCACCAAACGAATGGGATGATGATGAGTCGGTATTGTTAAAGGAACGTCTTGATTATCCAACTCACGATCATATTTTGTTATCACAAAGTTCTATTTTGGCAGATTTACTGTCTGCGGAACGTTTGACAAGATTGCGGGATATTGAATTGAAGACGCCGCCGGGACAAGCGCTGACTATGCCGGAATTGTTTAATAGTTTGCAGGATGGGATTTGGACGGAGGTGTTGCAAAAGGAGAATAAATCACTGAAAATATCGAGTTTACGTCGCGCTTTGCAGCGACAATATTTGGAAATATTAATAGATATGGTATTGCGGAATGATGATGTACCGTCAGATGCGCGATCGCTTGCTTGGGAAAAACTTCGCCAACTGCGCGAGAAACTTAACAGCACTTTGAGAAATTCGGGTAGGAATTTGGATGATTATACTAAGGCGCACTTGGAGGAAACGCGGGAGAGGATTACTAAGGTTTTGGATGCACAGTTGCTATCAAAGTCAAATCGCAAGAGGTAATTGTGGGTCCGATCGGCTCTAGCTTTTTTCTAATTATAAACAGAATAGAACCACGAATACGCGATAGCGTTTTAGGATACAGAGGAAGAGAGAAAGAGAGCGATCGCACCTTGCTAAGTAGGTGGGCGTAATTAAACTGCACTCCCAGAAACCCGGTTTCTCCAAGAAACCGGGTTTCTAAGGGCCTGGCAGTTTTACGTTTATTTATGGCCACCTACTTATTATACAAATTTGTATAAAGTTGCCAACAAAAAAGAAATATGATATCTAGAATCGCGACTATCTCTATGCGAATAAAATTGTCCAATTTCTAATAACAGTTGTTCTCTAAATCTCTCTGCTGGAGAACTGTAATCAGTGGGAGGGTGAATTTTATTCCAGTAATCCTTAGCTTTTTTAATTGTCAGCAAAGCAAGAATTAACTCATTTTTCTCTATATCATCCTGGGTGTTGTCAAATTCTGCTTTCCATGAGTCGCGCAATTTATCTACGTCAGTACAATCTAAACTAGGCAAATAATTAATCCGATTGGCTATTGTTGGTAAGTTATTCTTTAAATCTACATCGTCAACTATTGCATCTGCCATAGTTAAGTAAATATTTTCAAGTACCAAAGAATTGCTATTATAAAGCGGAGAAGCAAAAATATTATCAAATACTTCTTGCAGATCGGGTATTAAAAAATAAGCTTCTTTATGAACTAACCCTGTCACCCATATACGATGATTATTTGCATTTATTTCATTGACTTTGCATTGTCCGTAAAGATCGCAGAAAATAGCTTCTGTATCGGAAAAAGTATAATTATCAATCTTTTGTAATTGCAAATCCAAATCTACAATGGCAAAAAGTTTCTCTGGGATTAAATATGAGTTTTTACTGTCTTGTTTATGAATCTCTAAAAGGGTAAAATAGCTATCTATTACATCTTTGCGATCGCCACAATTAAAAAACTCTGGTTTATACTGACTCCACCATCTTGGAACACACGCTTTGTAAAAGTTTGCATCTGGCATTTGTTCCATTCTTGCATAAGATTGAGGTGATAATCTATCCCTAGTATCTTTGATACCCCGTTCTCCTTCACATAACACAACTATTTTATTTTTAATTCTCCGAGATTGAATAATAATTTCACAGTGTCGCTTTAACTGCTCAGGATTGAGACTCATAATTAATTGGAAGGGTTTTGCTTAAGAAGTTTTGGTTCTAGTTCCTTAACATGAGCAGGTGTAAGTGCTTGACATAGCTCATAAGAATGAGTTGCCAAAATATATTGATTACTCGGTGCCCATTCTTTGAGGTCTGAAATTATTTGATATTGCCAATCAGGATGAAATGCAATTTCTATTTCATCCATGAGGACGATCGCATTTTCTATATTATAGTATTTCAGCCACATATAAATGCTTAGTCTCTTTAATTCGCCATGACTTAAATCTTCTGGATATAGCTCTATATTCTCATCATCTTTATCTAATTTAAAGTTGACGCCAGAAAAGTCTGTTTCTAAATTTATCTTTTTGTTTAGTAACAGGAGATTCAAATCCTTAATAAGTTCTTGATAGCTATTACCATATTCACCTGTTTGTATAGCTTTTCTAAAATCTTTATCTCTAGCTGCTTTAAAGGATTCAATTAGTAGATATACAGCTAGAAAATCATAAGTAAAAAAACCTGTTAACTTAGATTTGGCATCTTTTAGCTGTGAATAGTAATCGTTTTCTTCATTTTGCTCTCTGAATAATAGTTTTCTTGATTTAGGAGAAAGAAAAAGGAAAACTTGGGTAGCAGGAGCAGCCAGAAATATTTTTTGTGAAAGTTCTTTGAGAAAAGATTCTGTTTGAGTTATATCTATGTTATCTATACGGCAAAGTAAAATATCCTCTTCAGCTTCATCCCCGTCCGCCGAATAGTGGCATACATAGAGCCAATTGTTTAATTGTAAAAAATTTAAAACCTCTTTTAGAGTCTGCTCAATCTGTTTACGCTCAGTATTGGATTGGTAAATATTCGATGCAAGGTATTCCAATCTTTGTTGTATTTCGTTTTGAACTTCTTCAAAAGATGGCATACTAGAGTTACCGAAAGATAGAATCAAAGGGTCTCCTAATTGAGATTCTTGAAGTAATCCTAATTTTTGAAGCTCGGTAATTTCATTTTTAAGATGGATTATTTTTTGTTCATCATTTTCAATTCTTTTCACTTTTTCCAGTCGAGATAAGCTTTTTTCTAATTGTTTACTTTCTTTGGTAAAATCGGAAATTTTATTTTTTACATTTTCTAATTTTTCCATAGAAAATGCAAAACCATTTTTATCCTTAATTCCTGCTTTTATAGCTTGGATTGAATCTCCAATATAAGAATTATCACAAATAAAAAACTCAAGTTTTATAGGTTTTTCTCCATCCAAAATATCAATTATTAATAGTATTCTTTCACTAGAATGATCGTAAATTTTAAACCCATAAAGCAAATTTTTCAAAAAATCTACGCGATCGGGATTAGTAGAACAATGCAGTAATCCAAAAATTAATTGTAAAAGTGTACTTTTCCCGCCTCCATTTTGACTGCCAAGCGGGAAAATACTAGGGAAAAAATCTTTTTCAAAAGTAATATCGACATTTTGTAACACGCGAAAGTTAGGAACTTGGACTCGTAGTAAACGCATAATAACTCTTCAGAATCGCTTGATATTGAATATTTTGAACTACTAAGTAGGGTTGGCACTGACTCTTATAACCTTTATATTATATGTTGAGTTTAACGAAATGAATCAAACTTTTTCTAGCAAAATTGAGCCTGAAAATGGGGAAAAAGGTGCTGATCTTTTATTTCGGAGTAGTATTAGGGATTTTCTAGCGATCGCACTTGACAACCACCCACCAAATAACAGATGATAAGAGATTGTGTGTCTAATCCTGCTCGGATCAGGTCAACACATTCCAAAAGCTGTTAATTGGAAATTGAGAACAGGCAATAGTCTTGCTGTCCCATGCCCCAATCAGCTACCTGTACGGCAAACCTTTCGGACAATCTCATGACTTACGCAATTATTGAAACCGGCGGCAAACAACTGCGAGTAGAACCGGGCCGCTTCTACGATATCGAACTGCTGCACGTTGAACCAGAAGCACAAGTTACGATCGACAAAGTACTGTTCGTTCACAACGACGGCGAAATTAGCATCGGTCAGCCCTTAGTCGAAGGCGCTACCGTAGAAGGCACAGTGATGCGACACTTTCGCGGGCGCAAAGTCATCGTCTACAAGATGAAGCCCAAGAAGAAAACCCGCAAAAAACGGGGGCATCGCCAGGAAATCACTCGCCTGATGATTAACTCTATCAGTTTGAACGGGGAAGCGATCGCAACTGCTGAAACTTCATCATCCCAGCCTGAAGCCCCCCAAAAATCAGCTGCTCCCGAAGAAACCGCTGATAACGCAGCAGAATAGTTAGTAGTAGAAAAAATAGAGGAAATCATGGCTCACAAGAAAGGTACTGGTAGTACACGCAACGGTCGCGACTCAAATGCCCAGCGTCTCGGCGTCAAACGCTTCGGCGGTCAAGTTGTCAAAGCAGGCAACATTCTCATCCGTCAGCGCGGAACCAAGTTTCACCCCGGCAATAACGTGGGTATCGGCAGCGACGACACCCTGTTTGCCCTCACGGATGGCATCGTCACCTTTGAAAGAAAGGGTAAAACCCGCAAGAAAGTCAGCGTTTACCCCAAAGTTGTTGCTGAAATTGCAGCTGAACCCGTAGCAGTTGCGGTCTAAAATTGTAGGTTGGGTAGAGCGCGAGCGAAACCCAACAAAGCCTTGATTGAGGTTGGGTTTTCTGACCTCAACCCAACCTACTCTATAGCTTTATCAAACGCCATGTTCCCCATCAATCGCCCCCGCCGCCTCCGCACCTCACCTCAGCTTCGCCGCATGGTGCGTGAAAATGCTTTAACAACAAGCGATCTAATATATCCGCTGTTTGCAGTACCGGGCGAAGCAATTGCTAAAGAAGTTAAATCTATGCCGGGTGTCTACCAACTTTCGGTAGACAAAATTGTCGAAGAAGCCAAAGAAGTTTATGACCTGGGCATCCCTTCTATCATCCTGTTTGGCATTCCTGAAGATAAAGATGCAGATGCTACCGGGGCTTGGCACGATTGTGGAATTGTACAAAAAGCAGCCACGGCAGTAAAAGAAGCTGTACCGGATTTGGTTGTAATAGCTGATACCTGCCTCTGCGAATATACCAGTCACGGCCACTGCGGCTATCTGGAAGTTGGCGACTTAAGCGGGCGCGTATTGAACGATCCAACATTGGAATTACTGAAGAAAACAGCCGTTTCTCAAGCTAAAGCCGGTGCGGATATCATCGCGCCTTCTGGAATGATGGACGGTTTTGTACAGGCAATTCGGATCGGATTGGATGAAGCTGGGTATCAAGATACACCGATTCTTTCCTACGCAGCTAAGTATGCTTCGGCCTACTACGGGCCGTTCCGGGATGCAGCGGAGTCAATACCCCAATTTGGCGATCGCAGAACCTACCAAATGGACCCAGGGAACGCCCGCGAAGCCCTTAAGGAAATCGAACTGGACATCGCCGAAGGAGCCGATATGCTCATGGTAAAACCGGCTCTTGCCTATATGGACGTGATCTGGCGTGTCAAAGAAGCTACTAACTTGCCGGTTGCGGCTTACAATGTTTCTGGCGAGTATTCCATGATCAAGGCAGCTGCTCTCAACGGCTGGATTGATGAGGAGCGGGTAGTAATGGAAACTTTGACCGGCTTCAAGCGGGCTGGAGCAGATCTGATTTTAACCTATCATGCTAAAGATGCTGCCCGTTGGATGTAGGAAATTTCATTAAGTACGTAGTTGCGTTTTAGTGTTTAAAGAGCGCTAAAGCGCTACTACGTACTAATATCCATTCGGAACAAGAGTCAAGGGAACGTAATAGCAACTTGAGTTAATCAGTAAAATAAGCGGTAGCTTTTCTTCAGATAAGACAGAAATTAGAAAATTTCAGTGCGATTGGACACCAATTGACCGCTAGTAGATTAGTAAAATGACTCGGTAAAAGATTCTAGGTTATCGATAACGATGGATGGTCGTAATATTAAGTTCTGCGATTTGCGATCGCAAGTAGACCTCAATCAACTACAGGAACTGTTTAAACTGGCGGCTTTCTGGGCGCAAAACCGGAAAATAGAAGATTTGGCAGTTGCTATAGCCAACAGCGATCCTGTAATCAGTGTCTGGGACGAAAATCGGTTAATCGGGTTTTGCAGGGCAAACTCAGATTGCGTCTATAGGGCCACAATTTGGGATGTCGTGATTCACCCCGATTATCGCGGACTTAGCCTGGGACGCAAGATGATCGAAACACTGTTAGATCATCCGCGGATCAGCCGCGTAGAGAGAGTATATCTGATGACTACATATCAACAGGGCTTTTACTTGAGACTTGGTTTTCAGTTTCCCAACCCCAGTACCACAATGGTGCTGTACAACAAACCCCAAGCTACTTCCCTTCCTGCCCCAGCGATGGCGTCTGGAGAATCATTAAGGGGATAGAGCATTGGATGCGAGTCACATTAGACTCCGCGCCCGGTGAGGGGACTGCCAACACTTCCAAGCATCCCTTCATCAGTTCCAAAAGAGTCTGACAGATCAGTAGAGTAAGTCCTGGTGAGAGTGTAAAATTCTCATCAATGGTTTTATCAGTTTTAATAGATTTATCAGTTTCGGGAACAGACCCGAACAAATCTACTCGGTCAGTCCAAGTACTGGCCGGACGTTCGTCTTCAATCCAGATCCGGACATACCCCGATGCCGCATCTGGATGGACGGAAACGGTAATGTTACCTTCCTGCATCAGTTTCAGTGGCGTGTCCACCAAATTCATTAACACCTGCCGCAACCAGCGGTGGTCTGCCATGACATAAATTTCCGGGTCGGCTGGCATTACTTGAAGACGGAGGTTGCGATTTGCCGCCTGTAAGTGGGTCAAGTCATAGACTTGCGCTAAAACCTGTGCTAGTTGCACAGGCTGTATTTCCAGCTGATTTGTGCCATATTCTGTTCTGGCAACTTTGAGAATTTCATCGAGCAATGCTACCATTTTCAAGGCAGAGGCATGGGCTTGCGCCACAAATTCTCTTTCTTCAGCTGGGTCTTCGCACAAATCGGACAGAATTATCTGATGCAGACCAATTAGACTATTGAGAGGCGATCGCAATTCGTGGGAAATTCGAGCCAAAAAACCAGCTTTAAATTGGCTCATCTCAGCTGCCATGTGATAGGCTACTTCAGCCTGCTGCAATTTTTCTTTGAGCGCCAATACTTCTGGGTTAGAGTCCATCAGGATTAAAAATTAAAAATTAAAGCTTAAAAAAAGGGAATTACTCCCTGCAAATTCAGACTAACAGACTTCCAAGTAAACCGCTCCTTGTCGTAATATTTCCCAACCACTGCCCGTCCATTTGGCAACTGTGGAAGGAATACCGCCACTTGTATTGGTTGATTCTAATGGAGAAGGCACAAGAGTCAGAACGTCGGGAAACTGGGCTTCAATTTCTGACATTGTTTGCAAAGGGGGCTGACCTGATAAATTGGCGCTGGTGGTTGCCAGTGGGCCAGTTTGGGCTAGAATCTGACGAGCTAGAGCACAATTCGGCACTCGCAACCCAATAGTTGTAGGGTCAGTTAGGTTAATCGAGACAGGAACCCTCTCTGACGCCGGTAATACCAAGGTTATAGCACCAGGCCAGTAGCGATCGGCAATTTTCTGCCAAAACTGCAACTCTTGGGCAGTTCCCCTACAAAAAGGCCAGAGGTCAAATGACCTCGCACCCATCAAAATCAGCGGTTTATCTTGTCGCCGTTGCTTCGCCTCAAAAATTAAATCTCCCTTCTCCGGCAAAGCTGCCAATGCTGGCACAGTATCTGTAAGAAAGCTTACCAGATAGCCAGAACGTGCTTTATCTACCAGAATGTCAAGGGGGACTTGGGTCATTGGTCATTTGCGATCGGTTTAGCAATCAATTGTAGGACTTACGCAGAAGCTCTTTGGGCAAAGCTTCAAGCTCAGAAAGCCAAGCGTGAATTGAAAGCATGATTTTTTTGAGAGATCGTAATCTGAGAGGACAAGCTAATTAACAACGATAAGCCAAAGCAAATCGATCGATTCCCCCTAAATCTGAGAATATCTGAATTTCGGTATAATTCCCGTTTAGTTGCAACAATTCCGCTACCGCTTCTGCCTGTCCTGCCATCATCTCAATCAACCATAAGCCACCAGGAAGCAGGTAATCTGGTGCTGTCTCTACTAAGTGCCGAATGCAGTCCAAACCATCGTTTCCACCATCCAAGGCGAGGTGCGGTTCGTGTTTGGTGACTTCCGGTTGCAGAGTCAGTACCATTTCGCTGGGAATGTAAGGTGGATTCGATACCATACCGCTCAGTTGGCCTTTAAGAGCCTGTAAAGGCTCAAACCAAGAACCTTGATAAAACTTGATTTTGTCGGTAAATCCTATTTCTTGGGCGTTCTGCTGGGCAATGGATAGGGCAGCAAAGCTTTCGTCCACAGCATGAATTGTAGCTTTAGAAAAGGCATCTGCCAAACCGATCGCGATCGCGCCACTCCCAGTCCCCAAATCAGCCCAATGGGGCATGGGACATGGGAGATTTGCCGCCCCTCTTTTGACAGCTTCAATAGCTAAATCGATCAGGCACTCTGTCTCCGGTCTGGGAATCAGCACCGCTGGGGAAACCGCCAATTTAAAATGCCGCCAGGGAGTTATTCCAGTTATATACTGTACTGGCAAGCGATCGTGAAGACGCATACACCACAGTTGTTTCAACTCTGATAGTGGCAGCTTTAGTTCAATCTGAGGCCAATTTTTAAACGACTCCAAACGCAATGCCAACCGATCGAGTCCAGCTACTTCTTGCAATATCCAGTCCACCTCCATAGTCGGGACATCAGCTGCCTTAGCGCTGACTAACGCACTCTGACGCCACTGCCAAAGTTCTAGACCGGAAACAATTTTGTCATTGGTCATTAGTCATTAGTCATTAGTCAGTGGTCAGTGGTCAGTGGTCAGTGGTCAGTGGTCAGTTGTCAGTGGTCAGTTGTCAGTGGTCAGTTGTCAGTGGTCATCAACCACCAATCCCCAATCCCCAATCCCCAATCCCCAATCCCCAATCCCCAATCCCCAATCCCCAATCCCCAATCCCCAATCCCCAATCACCTATTTTGCTGTCTGTTTGCTGGCGGTGCGGCTGGTTGCGATCGATTATTGCGAGCAGGGGGAGTAGTTGTGCCAGTCCCAGGCGAATTCTGGTTTTGGCGACCAGATTGTTGGATCGATCGCAAAAATTCCCTCGCTTCTGGCGGCGGAATCAACATCAGTTGATTTAACCATTGGTCATTTTTGCTCGTCAAAGTCTGAATCACTCCCTCAAAGTTCACCACCTCAATATCAGCATTGGAAGCCTGTTGGGGATTTTGTCGCTTAAATTGATTCAACATATTCTGTGCATCTTCCCTACTGAAGAACACCGGAATAATCTGCTGGTTGCCCATTTCCGGAATTTGCATAGTTATATATCCTTTCTCCGGCCCGCCTCTGGGAATGAATAGTGGCACCCCATTAAATTCGTTTTCCCTTTGACCGTTTTGCCGCAGCATCGCCAATGCCGAATCTACTTGCTGCTTGACCGGCACCATATCAAATACCAACCGCTCTGCCTGGTTTTTATTTTCTTGAGCCCGCTGGTATAATTCCCCCAGAGATCTTGGTATTACCTGCATATTTCTGCCGATCTCAGGTCTTTCAGTTTTCAGCTTATCCAAAAAAGCCTGAGCATCTTGTTGGCTGATAAAAATGCGAGCTACGGAAACATTGTTCTGTCCATTCGCCGCATTAGCGCCCTGTGCATTATTTACACGACCGACCAGTAATTCACCAGATTGCGGATTAGCAACAATAAATACTGGTATCGGTCTTAGCTTTTGCACAACCTCCTCTTGTGTGAGGGCAAGTGCCCGCAGATTTCCGACGAACAAAGTGCTTAGTAAGGTACTGCCAATCAGACCTAATGTTGCACCCCAGCGAACTATCGATTTCATAACCTCTCCTGAAATAATCCCGTAAAGAGAAAAAATTAGAATCCGTTTAACTAGGTATCGTCTCGTTTTTTAATGCAATCGGCTGCTAGTTTATTCACCGCTTAATTTTGAGTAATCTCTTGTCCGTTTGCTTTATCCTAGCGCGATCGCTTGACAAACAGAGACAGGTTTTTTGGGCAATTTTACTGGTAAGATTTGCGATCGGACATTTTCAGTAGCATCCATAAATTTAGCTGAGATACAGTAGAGCCAGACTCAGTAAAAACTCAAATTCGGCAGATTCTAGGATATCCACACCTGTTTGACTCTCCTGTCAAAGCAACAGTTCCAATTGTGACATATGCTGAAATATCAACAATCTATCACCACAAAGGCAAGCCGACCACGCCACGGGGCGTTAGCCAAACTCGTCGCAGGCATTAGTCTGCTGTTACTCCCCTCTGCCTGTCAGACTAGCAGCAGTGCGCTCAAAATTGGCACTCTCCTACCCATCACCGGGGATTTGTCTCAATTCGGCTCACCCATGCAGGATAGTGCCAGTTTACTTGTAAAAACTGTTAATGGCTGTGGGGGCGTTTTGGGTAAGCCTGTAGAACTAATCTCTGAAGACGATCAAACTCAGCCTGCTGCCGGTGCCACAGCTATGAGTAAGCTAGCTGAAGTGAATCGGGTGGGCGGTGTCGTCGGGGCAGCTGGAAGCGCGGTTTCTAGTGCCGCTGTGGATATTGCCGTTCGCAATCAAGTCGTGCAAATTTCTCCCGCCAGTACCAGCCCCATATTCACAGAAAGAGCAAAAAAAGGAGATTTCAAGGGATTTTGGTTCCGCACCGCCCCACCCGACACATTTCAGGGTCAAGCACTCGCGAAACTGGCAAAAGCAAAAGGCTATAAGTCTGTAGCGGTTCTGGCTATTAATAACGATTATGGCAACGGTTTAGTGCAATCTTTTATCCCCGCCTTTGAAGCTTTGGGCGGCAAAGTCGTGAATCGGGATAAACCCACCCGTTACGCGCCTAATGCTTCCACCTTTGAATCGGAAGTGGGGGCAGCTTTTGGGGGCAAACCAAACGCTGTCCTCCTGATTGCCTACCCAGAAACGGGTACTTTAATCCTTAAAGCGGCTTACCAACAAGGATTACTCGGTAAGCAAACTCAAGTCCTGGTTACGGAGGGGATGAAAGAAGCCAAAGTGGCGCAGCTGGTGGGGAAAAATACTGCTGGGCAATACATCGCTGCTGGCATTATTGGGACGGCCCCGAATGCAACCGGCCCAGCTTTAGCCGCATTTCGCGATCGCTACCAAACCACCTACAAGCGTCAGCCTGGAGTCTATGACCCCAACAGCTGGGATGCGGCGGCTGTCTTGGTTCTCGCCGCTGAAGCTGCCAAATCCCCCACAGGTGCTGCCATCCAAGAAAAAATACTATCCGTCGCCAATCAACCAGGACAAGAAGTCGGCGATGTTTGTCAGGCTCTCTCTCTCATCCGCGAAGGCAAAGATATTAACTACCAGGGAGCCAGCGGCAATGTAGACTTCGATGTCCAAGGAGATGTGACGGGCAGTTACGATGTTTGGACTATTGACACCGCTGGCAACCTCAAAGTGACGGATCTCATCACTGTCGGCGGTTCGTAGTAAATCGGGATGACAGGATTTGAACCTGCGACATCCTGCTCCCAAAGCAGGCGCGCTACCAAGCTGCGCTACATCCCGTCGCTATAGTGTTCTGTTCTATGACCATTAAAACACAGAACGATACATTTTTCAATCTCTTTTTTTATTTTAGCTAATGATGCGCCCCTGGAAACAAAATCAGCCACAGAAAAATCTTTCTGCTTGGGGTCAAGGTCATGAAAGTCCAGGGCGCGATAATCAGCAAAGCCGCAGCTGTGGCACAACAGGGTTTTCTTGTAGTCAACTAACCAAGCACATCTTTATTTGTCTGCGCTCTTTCTGCCGTGCCTGCTTGCAAGCTTTACATCTTTGACGCCTGTAAATCCTACCCTTGATGGTAGCCGCCACACCGAAGTTTTCTTCAGGCTGCACGGTTTTACAGCATTTGCAAAGTTTCATTCTTATGCTTTCAAAGCAGGCGTGCCACCAATTGGCGTTACAGAGCGGTTAGCAGAGGTAATTAGAACCTGTTTTCTGCTAAATAGGGCAACCAGCCCGAAAGTCATTCGATAGGTTGCCCTAGTTGGGATACCAAAACATCCCCTTGATACCTTCCGGGTCAGAAATAAATCCTAGACCGTGATAGAAATCTAGGACATGGGGGTCGGCGAATAAGGTAATGTTGCTAATATCCTCACTGCGGAGTTTCTTAATCGTATACTTCATTAACGCCTTTCCCAGCCCCTTACTTTGAAAGTCCGGGTGAACGACCACATCCCAAATGGTGGCGTTAAACGCATGGTCGGAAGTAGCACGGGCAAAGCCAATCAGCCGACGACGGTTTCCTCTCACCTCCCACATGGAACTGACAAGGAAACTATACTGAATGGCTTTTTTGACCTTACGCAGCGGTCGGCGGGACCAACCCACTGCATCGCATAGTTCTTCTAGTTCGTAGAGGTCTATGTCCCGGTCGGTACTGAAAAAGATGCGACTGTTCCGGGTGGCTTGATCGCCCGTTCCTGGAATCACATCTTCTTCCATCTGCATCGCGCTAGTTGTCGAGGCAGCATCAGAGTCGCTAAACCAGCTTTTCCAAAAACCCATGCAGGCTTGATTATTGTAGTAGTAGAAGGAAGTTGGATGGCCGTACTAGCTAGTATATCTCTCGCACTCCCCTCAGTGTTCGGCTGAGTTTACCGAGTCAGCCGTTGGCAGTGGGTACTCCCCTGCCCCCAACACGAAATCACTTGACCAATCGATTAAATGTTAAGATTCACCTCTTTGCCAGCCTTTGACCTGGTAGGCGAGTTTGACCCCAAATGATGGCCCAGGGTTTGAAATCATCTACGCTGGAACTCCTGAAACGCTTTAATCGGTCGTTTCCTCAGTTTTATGAGCAATTTGTCAGCAGTGAGAGCCAACTGCAAAACTTAAGGCTAGCCTACCGGCTCTATAGAAGTAGGCGAGCTGTGATCGAGATAAAACCGGAAGGCAACAAAACTGCCTTGTATTTTGCTTACCGGAATCAGTCATTTCTCCTGAGCGACATTTTTGGCGTGCTTGCTGCCTATGGACTGACTATCCACAGTCTTAGCCTGTACGGTCAGATCCGCCCACCCATGTTGGTATTTATCAAACTGGTGGTGTCCCGTGGCAGCAAAGCTTTGACCGAAAAAACTTCAGAAAATGTCTGTCGCGCCATTCGCGAGGCACTGGCAGGACGTTTTGAGGTGGAAGAAATGCTGGCAGTGGAATTCAATCTGGATGCTGGCTTAGAGCAGGTAGAAACTGACTTCCACATCGATCAAGTTTTCCATCTCCCCGCTCTGTTGATTGAAGCCGACAACCAGCCCGGTCTGTTTTATAAAGTAATGTACGCAATTTGGCAAGAGGATCTGCTGGTAATTAGTGCCAATTTGCTGGTTTGGCGCGGGCGAACTCGCCTGATTTTATATCTTCTTGGCCCCAACGAGAACATCATTCCAGAATATCTAGGCCAAAAAATTGCCGAAGGTGTTCGGCAGAGGTTGATGGGCCGGAGCTAGGGAAAGAAGGGTCTAGGGGCTAGGGAAGAAGAGAAGAGAGGGAACGGGGGAGTACTTTCCCAGTCTCCAATCCCCAATCCCCAGTCCCCACTCCCTAATTCCTAGATCTGCGATCGCTTTTGGCAGAACTTCGGGATAGGATCGAAATATGGCAAGCATCAATATCCTGGGTGTGCCCCACGCCTACGAATTAACCGCTCCTACAGCCTCTGGCCATGTTTTAGTCTTTATTCATGGTTGGCTCTTAAGCCGCCGTTACTGGCAACCGCTGATTGAGCGGTTGGCACCGGCTTATCAATGCTTATCTTATGACTTACGCGGATTTGGCTATTCCCAAATCACCTCCCAGTCTCGGTTTAACGGTCAAGGAACTTGGGTAAACTCGGATTCAAGCTCTACGACCTCCCGCTATACTCCAGCGGTCTACGCTCGCGATCTGGGCATCTTGCTGCAAGAATTGAATATCTCCAGTGCGTGGCTAATTGGACACTCTCTAGGGGGTACGATCGCTCTCTGGGGAGCCCAACAGCTACCTGAGTACGTCAAGGGCGTCATCTGTATCAACGCCGGTGGCGGTATTTACCTTAAGGAAGCCTTCGAGCGATTTCGGTCTGTTGGCCAGCAATTGCTCAAATTCCGCCCCCGTCTGCTCTGTCATCTACCTTGGATAGATTTAGTATTTACTCGCGATAGTGTGGCTCGCCCTTTAGCACGCTGTTGGGGCCGTCAGCGGATCGTGGATTTTGTCATGGCTCACCCGGAAGCGGCGCTAGGGACTTTGCTGGACTCTACAACAGAAACAGAGGTGAATCGCTTACCGCAGGTTGTCTCCCGCCTGAAGCAGCCTGTTTATTTTATGGCCGGTGCCAATGACACGATTATGGAACCTAAATATGTTCGTCATTTGGCTAGCTTTCATCCCCTATTTCAATGCTGTGGGGATAATGTGATTGAAGTTCCCGACTGCGGACATCTGGCTATGGTGGAACAACCGGATGTGGTGGCGAAAGAAATTAGTATTATTCTCGATCGATCTAGTTCTAAAATTTAATGGCTTAATGCTTTTAAAGCGATTAAAAAATGAAAACTTTACCTATTCGTTAAACATGATGAATTCCAATCGCACAATTCAAATTTCCTTAGAGCTTTCTGACGAGCAACTGGTGGCGATTTCCGAGTCAATTCAGGTGATTGCTTGTGAATGTCCCAGCTACTTGATTCGGCTCCTACAAGAGGTTAGATCGTTTTGGCATTATACGAACGAGTGCATCGAACGCTTCCCTGAAGATGTAGAAACTCATAAATTTCTGAGTGGTCGAGCCAAGGACATGGAATTGCTACTATCTTCGACTATTTTGGAGTTTTTGGAGAAGGAAAATCTTCTAGATCCAAATAATCAGTTGAATTTGGATAAACTCGCTCAAAGAACTCACGAACTTGTTCTTGGTAATAAACTTGTTTGTTAGGAGTTGGGGAAAAGAGGGGGCAGGGGTCATCTCAATCGGCTGTAGAGACGTTTCAGGAAACGTCTCTAAAAACTGTAATCCAACCTTAATCAGAAGTTAGGTATTCTAGTACACAGTCTGTATCGTGTCTTTAGAGTCATAATTGGTTTACAGATTGAGATTTAATTGGCCATCTGTAAATTTGAATATCGACGAACCGTCAACAACCCACCGTTAAATCGGAGTACCGACTATAACGGGGGCTTGAAAGATAGTCCTAGTTGACCAGACTCAGGTAGCAATACCTACGTTAGTGGCAAGCGTTCAAGCTCCTACCTACGGATGCGACGCCAGTCTGTAGCTCTAGAACCAAGTGGTTAAACAGGTTTAGAGGGTTAAGCCAGTGCTACGAAAGATAGTACCGACCACTAACTTTGTCAAGGCGAACATTACCCCAGTAATGGGAGAGGGAGAAATCCCCTTTCTTAAACGCCCCACCGAGGCGGGTCTTTCCAGAACAATCTCGGTAGCCTCAATCCTGTAATGCCAGCAGGGGATGCCAGAAAGAACTACCGCTTTTGGGGCGCAAAGGTTTTCTACTCTCTACAAGAAATATGTTATGCAGCATAGACCATGCCCCCCGTTTCCTCCCACCACCAAGCTCTTTACAGCTATGGTGGGGGTCTCCACGGGGGAAGAAAGATGAATTATAGCAGTATTGCGGATATATTACACAATAACCAAGCGTGGGTTGCTCAACAGCAGCAAGTTGACCCCAATTACTTCGAGAACCTATCGACTGGACAAAAGCCACCCTATCTCTATATTGGGTGTTCAGACAGCCGCTTGCCCCTGACAAGATTTACGCAAACCGAACCGGGTGAAATGTTTGTCCACCGGAATATCGCCAATCAAGTCTGTCTAACAGATATTAACTTTTTGTCTGTGCTGGAATATGCGATCGTCCACCTTCATGTTCAGCACGTTATTGTCTGCGGTCATTACTATTGCGGTGGGATTCAAGCTGCCTTTGAAGGAACGGCGACAGGACTTGTAGATACTTGGGTCAACCCCATTCGCGAACTTTACCTGCAAAAGAAAGAAGAAATTGACAAATTGCCTAGCCGCCAAGCCAAACTGAATCGCCTAGCGGAGTTGAATGTGGAGGTTCAAGTCAAAAATCTCTACCAAACCTCAATTATGCGAAATGCCTTGCGAGAACAACGCGCACCCCAAGTTCATGGCTGGGTACTCGACCTGTATTCAGGTCTGATTAAAGATCTAAAAGTTTCAACCGAAGGCTGGTACTTCTACCCCAGTTGCCCTGCGCCTCATACTTTGTTGCTAAGGTAACTTTCAGATTTGTAGGTTGGGTTTCGTATCACTCAACCCAACCTACAAAAAAATAGCGAGGGTATTCTTGAAGAAACTTGGTTTCTGTGTATTTCTATTAACTCAAGTTGCTAGTTACTTGCTTTCTGGGTATGTTGTTGCGCTTTAGCGCTCTTATTACAACTGGGATAAGAGCGCTAAAGCGCAACAACGTACCTAATATCAGCCTCAACTATATAACTAGCAACTTGCGTTATTACCTAAAATAGGTGTAAATCAAATTGTAGGGTGCGTCAGAGGAAGTTATAAGGCGATCGAATCAGTATTTGGGCCTCTGACCCACCCTACCATCATGTCAATCGCGCAAATCCTAATAATTTTATTGAAATTCTAGACAGCGGACATCTTTCTATGTTAGAACAGCCGGATATAGTGGCGAAAGAAATTACTATTATTCTTTGTCGTTATGAAAGCGAGTGAAGTATTGCAGCGCTATGGAGAGGGGAGACGAGATTTTCGCGGTGAAAATCTCCGATGTTTGTCTTTTAAGGGTAAAGATTTATCCGGTGCAGATTTTTCGGAAGCTGATATCAGGGGGACTAATTTTAGTAAGGCTAACCTGACTGGTGCTAAGTTTTTGGCGGCGAAAGCTGGATTACCGAAGCGATGGGTAATTGCGCTGTTGTTTGGTTGTTTAGTGCTGTTAGTAATATCGAGTTTCTTGACAGGAATATTAGGTGTTTTTCTGTCATACATAACCCAGCCAAAACTGGAAGACGCTATTATCGGCTGGGTAAGTCTAATCGTATTTTTAGCTTTTAATTTATTCTTAATTTATCGAGGAATTAACTCCAGCGCCATCGCCATCGCCACCGCCACCGCCATCGCCTTCGCCAGCGCCATCACCATCGCCAGCGCCATCGCCAGCGCCATCGCCATCGCCATCGCCTTCGCCTTCGCCATCGCCATCGCCATCGCCATCGCCAGCGCCATCGCCAGCGCCATCGCCAGCGCCTTCTCCATCGCCATCGCCTTCGCCTTCTCCATTGCCATCGCCTTCGCCAGCGCCATCGCCAGCGCCTTCGCCATCGCCAGCGCCTTCGCCTTCGCCAGCGCCAGCGCCATCGCCAGCGCCATCGCCATCGCCATCGCCAGCGCCATCGCCATCGCCATCGCCAGCATATCGATACTGTTGTATAGTTATCTCGGTTGGCGTGCGATTAAAGGAGATTCCAGATATGCTTGGATTCGCGCAATTGCGATCGCTTTTGCTGCTACGGGAGGTACTAATTTTCGCTATGCCAATTTAACCGATACTGATTTCACCAAAGCCACTCTTAAAAATACTGACTTCAGAGATGCTATTCTTACTCGTACCTGTTTTAAAAATGTTGAAAAATTAGATTTTGCTCGACCTGGAGAAACTTATTTAAAAATCCCCCAAGTGCGAGATGTTGTGATAAAAGGACAAGGAAAAGACAAAAATTTTGAGCGTTTGAATTTGCAAGGAATTAACTTAAAAGGAGCTAACTTAATTGGAGCAAGTTTTATTGAAGCTAACCTACAAGAAGCTTGCTTGCAGGATGCAAACCTTTCCGATGCTAAATTAGTACATACTCTTTTAGACTTAACAGATTTAACTGGTGCTAATCTCACAGGCGCTTATATTGAAGGATGGAATATCACTACCGAAACAAAAATTGATGGCGTGAAATGCGATTTTATCTTCATGCGTTTACCACCAGATAAGCGCCCTGATTTTATCACTCTACCACCCGAAGAAAGACGCGACTCCAACCCACGCCGCCAGCCTGCAAATTGGGATGTATTTTTTAAAGACGGTGATTTTACTGATTTCATTGCGCCAATGCGCCAAACGCTTAACCTTTACCACAATAAACCTACTGACCCTCGATTGATAGCACTAGCTTTTCAACAGCTAATTGATGATCATTCTGATGCAGATATAGAATTGGTATCAATCGAGAAAAAAGGCAAAAATAAGGATAAACTAATTCTAAAAGCAGAAACCGCAGCCCAAGCTGACCATGCTGTTTTAAGTGTTAGTTACTCAGATAATTTAGGTTATCTTCAATCTTTACCACCAGAAGCGATTAGAGCATTATTAATAGAAAGAGAATCAACGATTAGATGGCTAAGTGGATTAATAGAAGTAAAGCATAAAACCCCGGAGCCGAATATTAATATTTCACCTAATTTTTCTACTCATCAAAATCAAGGAGATACCATGTCAGACAAAAGTAGCAGTTTCAACATTAGCAACGTTGGCGGCGATGTTGCAGGTTTAGCAGGAGGCGACAATAGCGGTGTCGCCGGTAAAGAAATGACCGGAGTTGCAGGCGGTGACATTAGCGGGACTGTCACTGTTAGCATCGGTGAACTTGAAAATTCAAACACCCCAGAAGCGCCAAAGTTGGCAGACTTGTTAAAGCAGTTACAATCAGCAATTGAATCTGACACCAATTTATCAGATAAGGACAAAGCTAAGGTATTAAAACAGGTGAAAGCCTTAGCAGAAGCGGGTCAAAATCCCAAAGATGAGGATAAGAAAGATATCGCAGATAATGCAATTACGATGCTAAAAGGAATAGTTACCGGACTACCTCTTGCTGCAACTTTTGTGGAATCTTGGAATAAGTTGTTACCATTAATTACATCGATTTTTGTTTTATAACAGATTGGAGATCTCAGATCATGTCCGGTCGATTAGTCATAGTTAAATATTTGGTACGTTGTTGCGCTTCAGCGCTCTTTAAGATAGCGCTAAAGCGCAACAACGTACCTATTAATTAGGCCAAACTTTCTATTGTCAAGCTAGTATTATAGATATCACTGCGATCGGCCCATTACAATTATGGTTACTCAACTGCAATCAACAACTCAAACAGAAATTATTTACCCCGACTGTGACGGAAAACCAATGGCCAATAATACAGAACAATTTGACTGGATTGTGGTCATTAAGCAGAATTTAGAATGGCTGTTTGCTGATGACGAAAATGTATTTGTCGCCGGAGATTTATTCTGGTATCCGGTAGAAGGAAAACCCAAGATTGTGAATGCTCCCGATGTGATGGTAGTATTGGGTAGACCCAAGGGTAAACGTCTATCCTATAAGCAGTGGGAAGAGGAGAATATATCTCCTCAAGTTGTGTTTCAAATTCTGTCTCCCAGCAATTCCCGTGATGAAATGGAACGAAAATTAATATTCTACGATCGTCACGGAGTAGAAGAATATTATATTTACAATCCCGATCTTAATGAGTTGCGGGGTTGGTTGCGGGGTGAAGATGGATTAGATACGATCGCTTTAATGGCTAATTGGGTGAGTCCAAGGTTAGATATCCGGTTCGATTTGTCGGGGGATAAATTACAGATTTATCGCCCAGATGGTGAAGGATTTTCAACTTATTTGGAGATTGAAAGACGACGGTCACAAGCAGAAGAAGCTTTACAGCAAGAGAAACGCCGATCGCAACTTTTAGCAGAACGGTTGCGGGAAATGGGAATTAATCCAGATGAATTATAGCGGGTTTCAGTCGGATGAAGTAGACCCTAGAAACCCTAGCAACCGCCTTGGCAGTTAAGACATTCTGAATTCCTGAAACGTTGGCGGATTCTAAACACTTCTTCCCCTAGTCCCTAGTCCCTAGCTATAAAGCTGCATCACATCCGTAATCGCAAGGCGCGATCGCACTCCTAAAGTCAAAGACGATGTATGGCCCCGCTCCAGGTGATCCGCACCAGCACAAGCAATCATCGCGGCGTTATCAGTACAAAATTTAAGACTGGGGAAGATTACCCGCAAATTATGAGATTCTGCGGCTGTTTGCAGGTGTTGGCGCAGTCCGCTGTTAGCTGCTACCCCACCGCCAACTGCGATCGTACTTAGTCCGTAGTCAAGGGCGCAGGCAATTGTCTTTCGTGTGAGCGATCGGGCCACAGTATCCTGGAAGCTAGCCGCAATATCATTTACCGGCAGAGGTTTTTCTCCCGACTGCTCCAATTTCTTCACCAATCGCAGCACCGCCGTCTTTAAACCGCTAAAACTTGAATCGTAGGGATGATAACCGCCACTAGGGAGAGAAATTTTACCCTCCGGTAGAGGAAAAGCCTTTGGATTACCTTCACGCGCCAACTTGTCAATCATTGGGCCACCAGGATAACTCAGTTGTAACAACCGCGCCACCTTATCGAAAGCTTCACCCGCCGCATCATCGCGAGTTTCTCCCAAAGTTTCGTATATACCACAATCTTTCACATAAATCAAGCTCGTGTGACCACCGGAAACCAGCAGGCAAAGAAAAGGCGGCTCTAAATCGGGCGCTAGGAGGTAAGAAGCGTAAATATGACCTTCCAGGTGGTGAACCCCGATAAAAGGCTTCTGGTGGACTATGGCGAGGGTTTTAGCCGCACTTAACCCTACCAACAAGGCTCCTACCAAACCTGGGGCGCAGGTAGCCCCAATCCCATCAATCTCAGCCCAGCCTATCCCAGCTTCCTGAAAAGCTTCGGCTATCCCATCGTTAATCGTTTCGACGTGCTGGCGGGAAGCCACCTCCGGTACAACGCCGCCATATTGCCGATGGATGGGGATTTGAGAAGCGATCGTACTACTTAAAACTTCACGGTTCTTAACAATTGCTACCGCAGTTTCGTCACAACTTGTTTCAATCGCTAAAACTGTCGCCATTCACTGGTACTTTAAAAAATCAATGTGCTTTCCCCGCAAGAGAGGCTGTTTTGTAGTTCAGCCACCTTGAATGTACAAACAACTTCAACTTCTTGTAGGGAAAAGTTATTGTTTTGTAACAAAAGGAAACAATCCATGCGACGATTGTTCGCTCTGATTCTCGTAGTCGGCCTCTGGTTCACATTTGTCCCCGCAGCGTCTGCTGACGTTGCTAGCCTTGTACCTTGCAAAGACTCACCCGCTTTCCAGCAACGGGTCAAAAGTGCGCGTAATACCACTGACGATCCCCAATCAGGCGCAAAACGATTTGCGCGTTATTCCCAGGCACTCTGCGGCCCAGAAGGATTACCCCATTTGCTCGTAGATGGCCGTTTAAACCGTGCTGGCGACTTTCTGATTCCTAGCATTCTGTTCCTTTATATCGCTGGTTGGATTGGCTGGGTCGGTCGTTCCTACCTGCAAGCCATCAAGAAAGACAAATCCCCAGAAGAAAAAGAAATCATCATCGATGTTCCTCTGGCCGTTTCCAAAATGCTGACTGGGCCGATGTGGCCTCTCTTAGCCTTGAAAGAATTCACCACTGGTGAAATGTTTGCCAAGGAAGAAGAAATCCCAGTTTCACCGCGCTAGGTTATCTACACCTTATTTTTGGAGAATCTTCGCTCATGCAATACTTCCTGAAGTATCTTTCCACCGCACCAGTTCTTGCCGCTGTTTGGATGACCATTACTGCGGGAATTTTGATCGAATTTAACCGCTTTTTCCCCGACCTGCTTTTCCACCCGATGCCGTAAAAGTTTGCCTTTCGGCTTACTGATTTAAAGAGTGGGTTTGATCCAAAGGGGTATGCTAGTTTTTGTATTTTGCGGTAGCTTCTTCCGAAACTAGCAAACCCCTTTGACAATGAGAGCGATGCTTGAAACTCGCGATCGTGTATAGGCGTTTCTTTAGCGTCCTGTAGGTGTGTCGCGAGTTTTGTATTTGGATATTTTGGCAGTTGATATACCAAATCCGGGTTAACTACCCCCTTTTTCTTGAAGCCCGCGCAGGCGGGCTTTGTTTGTGTAGCCGCGACTTTAGTCGTCGGGTAAAAAAAGGGTTAGGCTTTTAATTTTGCGCCAGAACTCTCAATTCAATATAATTAAGAGTGATACTTTACTGTAAAACTGGTACTATGACTCTAAGTATTGAGCAACCAACAGTAATAACAGCATTACCTGACCATAGCCAACTACCAGAATCAGACGGTACTTTCGTGAAGAATTTTCAGGAACATCCCCAAAGTATTCTGTTAACTGATTCTATTGAACCCGTACTGGAAAACATTCATCCCGACGCACAATATTGTATCGGTCAAGATTGCGGGATATATTGGCGATTGACTGAACCTCTAGAACGGGGTGCAGAATCACCAGATTGGTATTATGTGCCAAATGTACCACCAATGTTAGATGGTCAATTCCGGCGTTCTTATGTTTTGTGGCAAGAATTGATTCCACCGTTGATTGTGCTGGAATTTGTATCGGGAGATGGAACGGAAGAGAGAGATAAAACGCCTCTATCTCGTGTGGAAGAAGGAAAGGAGAAACCTGGGAAATTTTGGATTTACGAACAGGTGATTCGACCGGCGTTTTATGGGATTTATGAAGTAAGTAAAGCTAGTGTAGAAATGTATTACTTAGTGGCTGGTCAGTATCAGTTATTGCCAGCAAATGAGCGTGGTCACTATCCAATTTCACCTTTGGGTGTTGAGTTGGGAATTTGGCAAGGTCAGTATCAGAATGCGGAATTACCTTGGTTGAGATGGTGGGATAATCAGGGGAATTTGTTGTTGACGGGATGGGAGACAACTGAACAGGAACGTCAACGAGCAGAACGAGCAGAATTACAGGTAGAACAGGAACATCAACGAGCAGAACGGTTGGCGGCGCAGTTGAGAGCGATGGGAATTGAACCGGAAGGGTGATGAGCTATGGGGATATTTTTGGGAGAGAAACTGTTTAGGGGCGAAGCACGATCGCATTAATACAGAATCCGCGTTGATTACCCCCTTTTTAATTTTGCGCTAGAACATTGTAGAGACGTTTCATGAAACGTCTCTACAGCAGGTCAAGATAAGAGGGGTAATCGTTGCAGATTCCGTAAAATCCGAAATTAGCACCGGACGAAAAGTGCCGCTTCGAGATTTTTGAGAGCAGATTCCAAATCGTCATTGACAATTTGAATATCAAATTCATTAGCTGCTTCTATTTCCTCTTTTGCACGACGGAGGCGACGAGTAATTGAGTCCTCCGACTCTGTACCCCGATTGCGAATTCGATGCTCTAATTCGCATAGGGAAGGGGGCAAAATAAATAGACGCAGCGCGGTGGGAAATGTCTCTCGAATTTGTCTGGCTCCTTCGAGTTCGATTTCTAATATGATGCACTTACCCTGAGAAATTAACTTTTCTACTGCTAGTCGGGGCGTACCGTAATAGTTACCGGCAAATTCAGCCCACTCCAGCAGTTCCCCATCCTTCGCCATTTGCTCGAACTCTTCGATGCTGACGAAATAATAATGCTGGCCGTGAATTTCGCCCGGACGGGGGGCGCGGGTAGTCACGGAGACAGAAAGCTCCAGTTCTGGATGGTGCTTGAGGAGCGATCGCAATAAAGTACCCTTACCTACCCCACTTGGCCCCGTAAAAACGATGAGTCTGCCTTTTTGCATGATATTCATTTTAGATTTTAGATTTTAGATTTTAGATTGGTTTAAGTCCAAAATCCCAAATCCTAAATGAACGGGTTCAATGCTCGCTGGCAGCTCCCTCTTTACTAATCATAAAGCGATTGGCAACCGTTTCCGGCTGAATCGCTGAGAGAATTACGTGGCTAGAATCGGTAATGATGACGGCTCTCGTGCGACGCCCGTAAGTTGCGTCAACCAGCTGGCCTCTATCCCTAGCGTCGGTAATGATACGCTTGATGGGGGCAGACTCCGGGCTGACAATAGCAATCACCCGACTTGCAGAAACGATGTTGCCAAAACCAATGTTGATTAACTGAATGTCCATGACAAACTAACGGCTTAGCGATATGTGGAGCTAGTAATATATTTTCAATGGTAATTCTAAAAATTTGGACTTACAAGGCTAAAATGCACGATTGCTCTTATTTTTGGCTGATATTTTCTGTTTTTAACCTTTTTTTGAATTTGACATCAATCAAAAGATATAAAAGTGAGGCGATTTAGCTACCGCAAAAGACAGAACAGCTAAATTCAGGGCCGATCGCAGCCGGGAAATAGGCAAAGGGGAACCCATAGCATAAATCTTGGTCGGAACTTTAATTAACTTAGCCATAACATAAAGATTCAGTAAAATTGGCTACTCCTGAATAGACGAAGCCATAATGACTCCTTTACTCTGGAACAAGAGGGAAAGGGGAATGAGTCAGGCAAAAAAAATTCCGTAACGGATGCGCCTTACTTAACCCAGAGTCAGTAAAGAGTCAGGAAATAGTTGATAGAGAGTTTAGGGGTAAAAAGTATGAGCCATATACGCAAAACATTATTCGCAGTAGTAGCAGTAGCACTGGGAACGTTCTCTGTACCCACAGCAGCCAACGCTTTCAACCTCGTGGATCGCACGGGTTTTACTGATACGCAATTTAACCAAATGCGTACTGATGGGTTATTTACAGAACTGTTCGTTGCGGAGAGTCGAATTGGCAACAACAGTACAAGCACCGCAGAGCGAGAGTTAGGTATCAATACAGATACAGGTGCGCCTGTAGCAATAGGCGATCGTACTTGGGGAAATGGTGGGCTAGTTGATTTCGTCCTGGAATATACGGGAAGTTTGGTAAAATATACCGTTGATGGTCAGCTGCTCAGCAGCTCTGCTTTTAATGGCCTTGCGACTGACATTTTCCTCCGCACTCGTGCGGGTGGAGACACCACGAAGGGGATAAATGGTAGCACAATGGGGTTGAGCGACCTGGTTTTTAACGGAGTGGGAATTAGTAGTCTCTCTTCTTCAGTTACAGGCACCGGCTCTGATGTAGATTATGTCCAGCTCGCCGGTATATCTGCGCCCTTCACGCTCACGGGTAAGTCCATGATGAGCTGGACGGGTAATAATCCCAAGAATTCTCAACTTGCATATCAAATCAAGGTTGGCACAACACCACAGACTCAAAGCGTACCTGAGCCTGGTACTGTGGGTGCGATCGCGCTGACTGGTTTGTTAGCACTTGGTTCCAAAAAACAGCAAAAAGCAGTCAAGGAATAGCTTTTGACTCATGGTTAATCTTCAATAGGGTGGCTAATACCACCCTATTTTTTATAGATTGATAAAGATAGAAGTACACTAAGGATCTAGATTTAACTCAAAAAAAGCTTTAGTTCGTGCAACCTGTTGATTTCACTACACTGACAGCTGCTTGCTGTGATTTGCGAGCAAACTGGCTACCATCGCGCCTCGAACAGGTTTATCAGCGCGATCGCTTTACCATTGCGATCGCGCTGCGAACAATGAACAAACGGGGTTGGCTGACAATTTCCTGGCATCCCCAAGCTGCACGCCTTTACATTGGCGATCCGCCACCGAAAGCCCCAGATACATTTACCTTTAGCCAACAGCTGCGGCACCAATTGGGCGGTTTGGCGCTAATATCAATAGAAGCGATCGCACCTTGGGAGCGCGTTTTAGACCTCCAGTTTGGCAGGCGTCCCGGAGAATCCCCTCTCTGGCACCTGTACGTCGAAATCATGGGCAAATACAGCAATGTCATCTTAGCTGATGCCAACAACCTAATCATTACCGCCGCCCATCAAGTCAGCCAGCAACAATCTAGTGTCCGTCCCATCCAAACCGGACAACCTTACGAAATTCCTCCAGTCCTTACCGATCCAATTCCCAGTCTGAGTGAATCCCAACAGCGCTGGCAAGAACGAGTTAGTCTCGTACCGGGGAAAATAGGGCGCTGTCTGCTCAAAAATTATCGCGGTCTAAGTTCGGCACTGGTACAATCGATCGTACAAGCAGCCGATCTTGACCCCGCTCGATCTACCGAAACTTTGACAGAATCAGATTGGCAGAAGTTATTTAGCCGATGGCAAGAATGGCTGCAAGCTTTAGAGAATTACCAATTTCAACCCGCTTGGACATCGGCAGGATATACTGTACTCGGTTGGGGTGCGATCGGGCCAGCTAAAGATATTCATACTTTGCTCGATCGCTACTACACTCAACACCTAAATCAACAAGAATTTTCTCAGCTACGTCATCAACTCAGTCAAAAACTCAACAGTATTCTCGGAAAATTGCGGCTTAAGGCTAACACTTTTGAACAAAAGTTGCAGCAATCTGACGATGCCGATCAACAGCGACAACAAGCAGACTTGCTGATGGCGAATCTCCAGTTATGGTCACCGGGGATGAAATCAATTATCCTCGCTGACTTTGAGAATGGCAATCCTATTACTATTGCCTTAAACCCAGAAAAAAATGCTGTCCTAAATGCCCAAGCTCTTTACAAACGTCATCAAAAACTAAAACGCGCTCGGAATGCCGTTGAGCCATTATTAGCGGAAGTGAAAGCAGAAATTTACTATTTAGAACAGGTAGAAGCAACAGTATCCCAACTAGAAATATACACCAGTTCAGAAGATTTACAAACCCTAGAAGAAATACGCGAAGAACTGATTGGACAGCGATATCTTGAACCAGCTTATGTGGCGTCTGTGGGGCAGGGGTCGAGAGGGGGCAAGCAAGATTCCCACCCTCCAAAACAGGAAGCATCAAGTATAAATTTCTATCGTTTCCGCACTCCCAGCGGTTTTGAATTACTGATTGGTCGCAATAATCGGCAAAATGACCAGCTGACTTTTCGGATAGCTGGAGATTACGACCTTTGGTTCCACACCCAAGAAATTCCTGGTTCTCATGTACTATTGCGTTTGGAGCCTGGGGCTGCACCTGATGAAGTCGATTTGCAGTTTACGGCGAACCTTGCTGCCTACTATAGCCGATCGCGACAGAGTGACCAAGTTCCCGTTGTCTACACCGAACCCAAGCACGTCTATAAGCCCAAGGGTGCAAAACCTGGTGTAGCCATCTACAAGCTAGAGCGCATTGTTTGGGGGCGTCCTCAGCAAGCTAATCCTTTCCCGCTCAAAGAATATCTATAAAGGCCGCAGAGGGGCAGAGGGGCAGAGGGGCAGAGGGGCAGAGGGGCAGAGGGGCAGAGGGGCAGAGGGGCAGAGGGGCAGA